>JAKIUD010000022.1 GCA_021647765.1 Desulfuromusa sp.
CCTTCATCGGGAAACCTATCGCGAAACTGATTTAGATTCATGGATATACCTCCTTGTGGAGCTATTATCCATCACAACAATGTCAGACTATGTCACATCCACCTTTGTTTGGTGGATAGAACCGAAAGTTATAGCTGATGTGCCGGAAAAAGATGTCCTGTTCCTTAACGTAGGCCAGCAGGTTGAAATCATTTCGGCATCGATCAATACGCAATCTTCTGCACCTGTATCTGGAGTTATTGAACAAATCGCGTTTTCTGCAAATAATAATACTCGGACTTATCGGACTAAAGTTGTTATTGATAATAGTTCTGGCAAACTTCGGTCGGGGATGATAGTTCGCGCAAAATTTGTCAGACAACAATTAAAGCAGGTAATTTCAATCCCTCTTTATGCAGTTATGGATCGCGATGGTGAAAAAATTGTTTTTCTCGCCGAGAACGGTCTGGCTCGAAAAGTTAATGTCATTCTAGGGAGTTCTATTGGCCAGCGGGTGGTTGTTGAGCATGGCTTGTCCGTAAATCAGTCTCTTATCGTTTCAGGGCAACAGCTCTTGATAGATGGTGCAAAAATTGAAGTGGGAGAAAATTAAGCGATGCTGATTTCAAACGCATCAATTGATCGGCGTAGCACGGTTTTTGCGCTGATGCTGATCATCCTGATTGTTGGAATTTACAGCTATATTATTTTACCGCGTGAATCGACTCCCGATATTACCGTTCCATATGTTCTGGTGATCACATCCTACGAAGGGGTGACGCCGGATGACATCGAAAGTCTCATCACTTATCCGATTGAACGTAAGCTCAAAGGGCTTAAAGATGTTGAGAAGATCAGCTCAGTCAGTGCTGAGGGTTCTTCGATGATCACTATAGAATTTGTCCCTGATGTCAACATTGATAATGCCCTGCAGTGGGTTCGGGATAAGGTTGATCAGGCCAAAGGCGATTTACCTAAAGATCTGGAAAATGACCCATCTGTGCTGGAAATCAATTTGTCTGAGTTTCCAATTCTGATGGTTGCCGTTTCTGGAGATGTTGATGAAACTATCCTGAAAGCGGTCGGGGAAAAACTGGAGGAGCAGATAGAAGAAATATCCGGTGTGCTTGACGTTGTCTTGACTGGTGGCCGAGAACGCGAGATCCGGGTCGAATTTGATCCAGACCGTCTCTATGCTTATCGCATTTCACTGAATGAAATTGTCCAGGCGATCCGGCAGGAAAATGTCAATATCCCTGGGGGAAGTATTGATATCGGACAGGGGAAATATCTGCTGCGGATCCCGGGGGAATTTTCTAATCCGGATGAAATTGACAATCTGGTTCTGATTGAACGGGATGGGCAGGTTATTTATTTCAAAGATGTAGCCCGGGTTGTTGATTCTTTTGAAGATCGCGCCAGTTATGCGCGACTTAATGGCGATCAGAGTGTCTCTCTTGCGATTAAAAAAAGAACCGGTGCCAATATAATTGAAGTGGCCGATCGGGTTTTTGCTCTACTCGCATCTGCTGATGAACTTGTCCCAGCTGGAATTGACCTGTCGGTTACATTTAATCAATCCAAAGATATTCGCCGGATGGTTTCAGAGCTGGAAAATAACATTATCACCGGTCTTATTCTGGTTGTCCTGGTCTTGTTTATGTTCCTTGGCCTGCGTAATTCCCTGTTTGTCGCCATTGCAATTCCTTTTTCAATGCTTCTCACTTTTGCTGTGCTGCATTTATTGGGCATTACCCTCAACATGGTTGTGCTCTTCAGTTTAATTCTGGCGTTAGGGATGCTGGTCGATAATGCGATTGTTATCGTCGAAAATATTTATCGGCACATGCAAGATGGCTACCCTGGAGTAGAAGCTGCCAAAATAGCTGTAGCGGAAGTTGGCTGGCCGGTTATCAGCTCAACCGCAACGACTCTCTGCGCTTTTTTTCCAATGACTTTCTGGCCAGGGATTATGGGCGAATTTATGAAATTTCTCCCGTTGACCCTGATAATCACCCTGTCGGCATCGTTATTTGTTGCTCTGGTTATTAACCCGACGATCTGTGGCCATTTTATGTCGCTGAACAGAAAAAAAAGTCATGTTAAAAAACCGCCGAGTAAAATCATCCGCTGGTACGGTATCATTCTTGAGTATGCGCTGAAGCAGAGGCTATTGGTTGTTGTTGCTTCTTTCCTGCTGTTATTTGGGATCGGTGCTGCCTATGCGGTGTTAGGTCATGGAATTGAGCTACTTCCTGACATGCAACCGAATCTTGCTTTTGTCGAAATTAAAGCTCCCGAAGGGGCAAACCTTTCTGCCAGTAATAAATTGTCTCAACAAGTCGAGGCGCTTGCTGTTGCGGAAGAGGATATTCGTTATGTCGTTGCTGAAATTGGTGTTTCTGGGAGCGATCGAGGTGGTGGTAGTGCCCAGTCAAATTTAAGTAAAATTTCTCTTGATTTCATTGATCGCCAGGATCGAAAAGAAGATTCCCGCGATGTACTCGGTAGAATCCGATCGGCGTTAGCGCCAATATCTGGCGCTGAATTCAAAGTTGAAAAGCAGAAAGAGGGGCCTCCGACAGGTCCGCCGGTAAGTGTTGAAATCAGCGGGGATAAGATCGCGGTTCTCGATCAACTGGTCATCGAAGCTCGACGGAGAATTAAAGATGTTGCCGGCTTGGTTGATCTGAAAGACGATTTTTCCAAGGCTAAACCAGAAATCCGGATCGATGTTGATCGTGAAAAAGCGAGTTTGCTAAAGCTTTCAACCGCTCAAATTTCTGAGATGGTGAAAGCGGCAATCAGTGGGACAAAGTTGGGAGTATATCGTGATGGGGAAGACGAATACGATATTGTTGCGCGCATGCCAGCAGAACGTCGTACTTCGATTGCCGACATCAAAAACCTCCTTATTCCAGCTGCAGATGGTTCACCTGTCCCGTTATCTACCGTTGCACAGGTTGAACTGAGTGCAGGGTTTGGTTCTATTCGGCATATTGATCAGAAACGAGTTGTGACGATCTCGGCAGAAACCTTTGGTCGTAATAGCAATGAAGTTCTTTTAGAAGTACAGGATCGCTTGTCATCCATGCAACTCCCTTCAGGCTATCAAATCAATTATTCGGGCGAACAGGAAGAACAACAAAAAGCCGCAGCATTCTTGTCCAAAGCTTTCATCGGAGCAATTTTACTGATCATGCTGGTGCTGATCACCCAATTTAATTCAGTTCTGCAGACCCTGATTGTCATGACCTCGGTTTTACTCTCCCTAACTGGTGTTTTTCTTGGTCTGATGATTACCGCTACTCCCTTTGGAATCATCATGACTGGGATTGGGGTTATTTCACTTGCTGGAGTGGTTGTTAATAATGCTATTGTTCTTATCGACTATATTAATCAATTAGTTAAAGAGGGGATGGAATTAAACGGAGCGTTGATATGTGCCGGTACGGTGCGTTTTCGACCCGTGCTGCTAACCGCAACGACAACCATTCTTGGTCTTTTGCCGATGGCTATAGGGATAAGTTTTGATTTCAAATCTTTCAGTTGGGCAATCGGCGGTGAATCGGCCGACTGGTGGGGGCCGATGGCGGTTGCAGTTATTTTTGGATTAGCGTTTGCGACCGTTTTGACCTTGGTTGTGGTGCCGGTTTTGTACTCATTAGCCGAGTCTGCTAGAGGGAAATTCTGGCGGCAAAGGGACAACTGATAATATTTCCTATTCCTGTGCACTTTGTTCTTTCATGACCCATTGTGGGGAAGGCCTAATAGATAACTCAGCGTGTTTTTATAAACATCTTTATCTAAGACTGATTTTGGTTTTGACAAGGGCTTTTTCTTGAGGTAGAAAGAGGCAGCAGACCCTGTTTAATGTCGGGTCGCGTAATCGCTAGCCGGGTTATTTTGACCCGTGGTGCACGGTTCTATTTTTCCTTGCACCGCACCCATCAACACTAAATATATAGAAAGGTTCACCGGTATGTTCGAGAAGGTTCAAATTGCCCCGCCAGATCCTATTCTTGGTTTGACTGAAACGTTCAAGGCAGACCCTAATCCTGACAAAATCAATCTTTCCGTTGGTGTCTATAAAGATGCTACCGGCAAGACACCGATCCTGGGGACGGTAAAAGAGGCTGAACGACGTATTCTTGAACAGGAAAATACCAAAGGCTATCTGGCGATGACCGGTGAACCTGTCTACTGTACACAGGTTCAACAACTCCTCTTTGGCGAAGGGCATGAGATCATTGAGAGCAAGCGTGCGGCAACGGCTCAATGTCCGGGAGGAACCGGGGCGTTGCGGGTGGTCGGTGATTATCTGCATATTGTCCACCCTGGCGCCAAAATCTGGTTGAGTAATCCGACCTGGGCTAACCATGATACGATTTTCACTGCAGCCGGACTTGAATGTGAAAAATACGCCTACCGTGACGCCGAAACCAACGGCCTCGACTTTACTGCCATGTATGAGTCGATCAAAAAAATCCCGAAAGGTGATGTGATTCTTCTGCATGGTTGCTGTCACAATCCGACCGGTATTGATCCTACTTCTGAACAATGGTCGAAGATCGGAGACTTGCTGGCAAAACAGGGTGTTCTCCCTTTGGTTGATTTTGCTTATCAAGGACTAGCTGACGGCATAGGGGAAGACCGGGTTGGTCTGCTTGAGCTTGTCAAAAAGAGCAAGCAAATGTTTGTCTGCTCAAGTTTTTCCAAAAACTTCGGTCTTTACCGTGAAAGAACTGGTGCATTGACCATTGTTGCTGATGATGAAAAACAGGCCAACACGGTAATGAGCCAGGTTAAACTGAGAATTCGCTACAACTATTCGAACCCACCTTCTCATGGTGGTCAGATTGTGGCTGTTGTGCTGAGTGACCCGGAACTAAAGACCCGGTGGATCGAAGAAGTTGCCGAGATGCGCAGTCGGATCAACGCGATGCGCCACCTGTTTGTCAAAACCCTTAAGGCTAAAGGGGTAGATCAGGATTTTTCTTCCATTATCGAGCAACGTGGGATGTTCAGCTTTTCCGGGCTGACCAAAGAACAGGTTCTCGAACTACGTGAGAAATACTCCATCTATATTGTCGATTCAGGTCGCATCAACGTTGCTGGGATGACCCCGGATAATATGGACAGACTCTGCGAAGCAATCAAATCGGTTCTTTGATTGTTCATCCTCTGTCCTATTAATCGCCCCTGACACGATTTCTGTGGCAGGGGCGTTTTTCTCTTGACGGCATATTCTATCTTTGCTAGAAAATCGATCTTATTTATTGGGGCGTGGCCAAGCGGTAAGGCACCGGATTTTGATTCCGGCATTCCCAGGTTCGATCCCTGGCGCCCCAGCCATTTTATATAGTCACAGATCGCAAAAGGGATCGAAGCGGAGCGAGCGCTGACTTAATGTCAGAAAAGCGGACAGAAACTAGTTATCCTGAGGGGTAACGATAAGAAGGATGATGCCTTGGCTTCATCCTTTTTTTATTTGCATTGATCCTTGCCGATGGTAGATTGATACATCATTAACAGTCGCTGGATTTCACATCAAGCCAGTAAGTACGATCATCTGTGACTGTATGTCCAGATACCAGCCAATTTGGAGGATCAATGGAACCGATTCGCTTTGCTGACATTTTATTTATCTTTCTTACCCTGGCAATTACTTTCACAATCTTGTGGTTTGTGAAAAAAGCAAAAAGAAAACCGCAACAAACACCGGAAGACAATCAATCCGAATCCAGTGAGTCAGTTAATCCTGAAAAGAAGGAGGATCTATCCATGCTGACTTCAAATGGTTTCTCTTTCCCAGAATTTAATCCGGATTGCTCTTCTTTACTCTGTCGTCATTTGTCGAAACAGACCTTTGAGGAGTTGAAAAACAAGATTACGGGCAATGGATTTACTTTTTACCAGGCAATAAAATCGGGTATTGTTAATCAGGACAGCAGTGTCGGGGTTTATGCTGGTGACGCTGAATCGTATCCACTTTTTAGCCCTCTTTTCGATCCAATAATTGCCGATTATCACGGTTTTTCCAGTACGGACACACATCGAAGTGATCTGGATCCAAAAAATCTTTCTGCTGTAAATCCCGATCCCGATGGTCAATTCATTCTCTCAACCAGAATCAGAGTGGGACGTAACGTTGCAGAAATGCCGTTAGGACCCGCTGTTTCCAGAGAACAGAGAAATTCAATTGAAGTGCAGGTGTCTGATTCTTTGCGCAATTTAAGTGGCGAATTATCCGGAACCTATTATCCCTTATTGGGGATGGACGAAACAGTTCAAAATCAATTGATTGCCGATCATTTCTTATTCAAGGCGGGGGATCGATTTCTGGATGCAGCTGGGTTGAATCGTGACTGGCCAGAGGGGCGAGGTATTTTTCACAATCGGGAAAAAACCTTTCTGGTTTGGGTGAATGAAGAAGATCAGCTGCGGATTATTTCTATGCAGCAAGGTGGAGATATTGAAGCCGTTTTTTCTCGACTGATGAAAGCAGTCAAGGAGATAGAAAAATCGGTCGCTTTCATGTTTGATCGAAGACTCGGATATTTGACCAGTTGTCCGAGTAATCTGGGAACGGCAATGCGAGCCAGTGTACATATTCGTCTGCCTAAACTTGCTGCTGACATGGCGACATTCAAAAAAATTACCGATGCTCATCACTTGCAAATCCGCGGTATTCATGGCGAACATTCGGAAAGTGAAAGCGGTGTTTTTGACGTCAGCAACAGAAGACGTTTAGGTGTGACTGAGGTTGAGTGTGTTCAGGACATGTACAACGGGGTTGTCGCTCTCATCAGGGGAGAAAAAGAGCTCGAATAAATAAATGGCTAAGCAAAAAAAATGTCCTGCAGGTCGCAGCGGTTTTTTCAGGGCGAAGGAATACATTGTATGCCGAGATTCTGAAAAATACTGTAACGCAGTAGGGCGAACTATTTGCTTAGCTATCAGGTGAAGGTCAGTTTTCTTTCCAGATCCATGGATGTTGAAACCCGTTTGGCTTCTTTCATGGAAATCAACCCTTTATTACAGAGTTGGATCAAGTGTTGATCCATTGACTGCATCTGATATTGAGCCGCCCCTTTTTCCATATGACCCTCTATCTCATCAAGGTTCCCATCCCTGATACATGCCTGAATGGTTGTTGTTGTGCGCATAACCTCAACAACCGGAATCAGGTTTTCACCGGTTTTACCTTCGACCAGCCTTAAAGAAATAGTCGCAACCAGAATATCGGCCAACCGCTGTCGGACAATCTCTTGTGAATCAGGGGGGAAGTGTCCAATAATTCTATTAATGGTTGAAGCCGCATTTTGGGTATGCAGAGTTGAAAAGACCAAATGCCCTGTTTCTGCTGCTTTAACACAAGCATCAATTGTTTCTAAATCACGTAATTCACCAACCATGATGACGTCTGGATCCATCCTCAACGAAGCCTTCAGAGCAGAGCCAAAATCGGCGGTATCGATCCCCACTTCACGCTGAATAATGCAGCTCTTTATCGATGTGAAAAGAAATTCGATCGGATCCTCAATGGTGATAATATTGTATGCGTATTTATCATTGATGTAATTTATCATCGATGCAAGTGTTGTTGATTTACCATTTCCAGTCGGGCCGGTGACCAAAATGAGACCGTTTGGTGCTTTCACAATTTCTGCTAAAACTGCTGGTAATTTAAGCTCCTGAAAACTGCCTATCTCAGGTGGAATAACCCGCATGACAATACCAATATTGCCGCGCTGCTTAAAAATACTGACCCGGAAACGTCCACTGTTTGCCAACGAGTAAGAGGCATCGAACTCGGTAAAATCAGCTGGCAGATCCCGTTTGTTGTTTTTCATGATAGTTGCAGCAATAAACCCGGTATCGGCAGGTGTCAAACTGGCTAACTTGGAGCGTAAAAGTTGTCCATGGGCACGGAAGAAGGGTGGACTACCAACTTCAAAGTGGACATCGGAAACTCTTTTTGCAAAGGCTATTTCCAGAATTTGATTAAGCACTTTTATATCCATAATACACTCCTAGTGGAGAACTTCTGGCTGATTTATAGTGTTAAGTTGTTTTCGGAACAGTGCATTTTCCATAGCTATTCCCGCCTGACCAACGAAAAATTCAAGAAAATCAAGTGAAATCTGATTTGCCTGATGACTGCCAAAATCGGCATAGGTAATGGTAATAATCCGATCGTTACTTTTGAGCGGCAACAGTAAAATTGTAGCATCTGTTGGAGCGCCAATCTCTGGATAGAGGAGGTCGGCAAAACTACTATCCTCAGGTTTTCCAAAAAAGCTACTCCCGGATTCAACAACATCACGAAAAATAGAATCCTTTCGGATCGGGATACGGAACTTCATCGGTGCGGCGGGTCCCTGTTCCTTATCTGCGACAATTCCAACACTGCGTTCAGCAATTAAATCAGTTCGATCGACAATTAATGTCAAGGTTCGGTCAAATATTTCACTGATAAATTGTAGAACCAGTAAGGAAATATCGGGGGCTTTACGTAATAGCCGCAATCCTGACAGGCTGTTACGCAGTTTTGCAAACTGCTGGCGACGTTCTTCGTTAAAACAACCACGAATGTAAACCTGGAACGTGTTAAGGAAATTAATCATATCCTCAGCGAAGGTTTCTTCCCGTTCAGAAAAATACGGCATGGGAAAAACTGCCCGGGTTCCGTCATTGAGTGATTGTAACGAAAAAGTAAAGTCGAGTGGAGATGCAAGCTGGATAATAGAAATCTGTGGGTATTGAGCCATCTTCAACGAACGGACATCTACAATTGCCCCTTTGCTGAAACCTTCCGTATCAGCAACAGGGCTGCCAAAAACCAAAATAGGTTCAAGGTATTTAAACAGGGCTCGATCAATTAAATTATCCAGTTCGTGCCGGTCAGCAGTAACAAAAACCAGAATTCCCTCTTTTTTGCAGACCGTCATAATGGCGTGCTGCAGGAATTCATCACAGGTATAAATAATCACCGCCTGAGATTTTGCAGTCGTATTGAACGCACCTTCATCTATTTGATAAGTTGTCGAAATACTAGATAAAAATTTAACCAGCTTTTCTTTCCCCTCACCCGGAATATCCGGAAGGGTATTTTCAATCACCTGTCGATGGATATCAGCCGGATCAAAAGCTTCCAATCCTTTGAAGATATATGGTTTCTTCCTTTCCAGCTTGTCCAGGTCTGCCAACCCTAGAAGATCTTCCGAGACTAAAACTTCACCTGTATCCTCTGTGCCATCCGCCTCTTGTTCTTGTTGGTCAATAATCTTGTCAGAGTCCTCCAGCGGGTTCTCTTTCAGAGGCTCATTGGAAATTTCAATTTCACCAGAATGAACCTTTTCATCAAATATGCGCAGTGCATCCATCAAAACCATTTGCGTGTCAAGACTGACGGTTTGAAGCTGTTTTGGCAGATAGCGGTAGTCATCAGAAACATTGATTTCATCAATATCCAGAGTAAAAATACCCCGAGTCCAGCAGATCATCTCGACAACGGTCATTTCAATCAATGTCTCAAGTGCTTTAAAAGCAGCATCTTTAGACAGTCCGCAATGCCCATGCAGGGTCGCAATAAGAGGCTTGCGGTCGTCACCAGACAGCTCCTGAATACCCAGAGCTTTGTCTAGATCATCCTGACAGATGATATGACTTTCCAGAAGAATTTTGCCGATTTTTAATTTCTCACTGGAATGGGTTGCACTCACGATATAGCCGTTGTTGAATACTAATCGGCCTTCACCTTTACGGCTATAGACATTCAATGTTCCCGACTTGCGGGTTGAATGGATAAGCTGAATAACATCAACAATGGGTAAATGTTCAAGCTCGCCAGTTAAAGGCATCTGCTATCCTTCCTTTCGATATCCATGCTTAAAAGTACAAGAGCTGTGATTTAAATATAGTTTTCGATTATTTGTGATTAAACGTTAAAAACTATTAAACTAAAAAATGTCATTAGTTTCAAGTAAAATAAGTATTTTATTGATAATTTATAGAGGCTCTCGCAAAACTCTTTAAAGTCCAGCGACCGCCATTCCCGCATAAGTGGGAATTCAAAGGTTTCTTGAGCTTGTCAAAAACTGGATCCCCGTTTTCACGAGGATGACGACTTTAGCAAGAGGCTCTATGATATGTTTGATATCGGTTGCTTTTTAATTGTTATTAACTTCCTCATATCTTTTAGTTTTCTTTTTTTATCTTCTCTTTTGTTACTATAAACATCTATCATTAAGCTGATTATAATTATTCTTGTTGATTATTTGGTTGACAAGAAGTGGTGAAGTAATAATTATCTCACTTGTCTGATGAGTAGTTGTCTGACGATTATGTAATAATTGATATATCTTGAGGTATTATATGCCCCCGATCAAAAAAGTTCGCCTATCTGAAAGTGTCATCGCTGCAATCAAAGAAATGATTGTCGTTGATGGTTTTAAGCCTGCCGACAAATTTTATTCCGAAAATGAACTCACTAAAAAACTTCAGGTCAGCCGTTCTTCTATCCGCGAAGCCTTGAGAATCCTTGAGGTAACCGGCCAGGTCACTGTTAAGCAGGGGAAGGGGATCTTTATTTCTGATTTAGACGGCCAGCAATTCAAAGCATTTTCGACTTGGTTAAAAAATAACGAACAATCAATTAAAGACAATTTTGAAGTTCGATTGATTATTGAGCCAAAAGCAGCGGGGCGTGCTGCAGAGAATGCAGATTCTGCTGATATTAAAAAGATGGAGGAAGCCTGTAATCAATTTTCTCATTTTTTCAAAGAGAAAAATACTGAAGAGGTTATTCAGTGTGACCGTCGTTTTCACCGCATCTTGGCTGGAGCAACAAAGAATGTGACCCTGCATGTCCTTATGAAATCAATGACGACAACCCTACCAAATGGCTGGATATCAAGCCTCTATACTCCGGGTCGGATTGAAAAAACGGTACACGAACATAATGACATTCTTGAAGCCATTAAAAAGCATGACAAAACCGGAGCCGAACATGCGATGACCCGGCATCTGGTCAACGCACTACACGACATCAATGCAGAAATAAAAAAGCGAGGATCAAACTGATAGGAGTTGAATTTGAGTACAAAGATAACCACTCTGATAGAAAATAGTTCCGGTGAGCACCATGCCCTGAAAGCAGAACATGGAATTTCATTTTTTATAGAAAAGGATGGCCACAAAATACTTTTTGATACTGGCCAGACCGGTATTTTTATTGAGAATGCCAAACAACTTAGGGTTGATCTGAGCTCTCTTGAGTATGTTGTTTTGAGCCATGGACACTATGATCATACTGGAGGATTGAAATCTTTGACTCAAATAACAACTAGCTTTGAGTTGATTTTGGGAGAAGGTTTTTTTGATGAAAAGTATGCCTATAAAAATAATTCTTATGAATATCTGGGAAATAATTTTGATGAAAAATTCCTCAACGATCAAGGAATTACATATCGTTTTGTAAAACAACAACTCACGCAACTTGTCCCGGATGTATATGTGGTGACCGATTTTCCAAGAATCCATGATGATGAAGTAATTAATCCACGTTTTAAAATTCAGAAAGAGGGGTTGTTCAAATCTGATCCATTTGATGATGAGGTTTTGCTAGTAATTGACACCCAGAAAGGACTGATCGTGTTACTAGGATGCTCACATCCTGGCATGAAGAATATGCTTGATGCGGCTTCTACTCTAATTAAGCGGCCCATATATGCGGTATTAGGCGGTACCCATTTGGTTGAGTCCAATAAAAAAAGTCTTGATTTATCCATGGAATATTTGGGGAAGAACACTCTGAAGGTTATCGGTGTTTCTCATTGCACAGGAAAAATTGCCATGGATCAATTAGCTGGTTCAAACGATCGTTACTACCATAATCATACCGGAAGTTCTTTAATTGTTGCATAACCTGTTCTATTCACAGTGTCCTAAATGTTTCTGGTTTCAATAATCATCATTATAGGACGCATCACTTAACGAGGAGGTTCAAAAATGGGTATCCGCAGAGGTAAGGTTGGTATTATTTTCGTCGTGCTGGCAGTTGCAGCACTGATGCTGGTTCTGGCAACCAGTAGTTTTGCAGCTAAGGACAAGATTGTCTGGAAGTCTTCAGGTCACGGCCCTGCATCAGATCCTTCACAGATTTTCCATGACAAACTGTGCAATGCCATTACTAAAGCAACGGGTGGTCGTTTGACCGTTAAACCCTTTGTTGGTGGTTCTATCGTTCCTGCCTATAAAGAGGTTGATGCCATTGATCAGGGCGTTTTGCAGATGGGTTATTCTGCTCCCATGTATAATCTTGATAAATGGCCTGCAGCCGGCTTGATCAGTTCCCGTCCAGGTGGTCTTCCTGGTGAATCCTTAAGAACCTGGTTTGATTATGCAGGTGGTGCTGACCTGTTGAACAAGATGATGGGAGATTACAATGTCATGACTTTCCCAGGAGCCCTTGCTCCATTACCAGCAGAGGTTTTCTTTCATTCCAAGGTGAAACTTGAGTCTCTGGCGGATCTTAAGGGTCTCAAAGCTCGTTGTATGGGAGATGGTGGTGAAATTCTCAAGCGAATGGGGGCAGCTACGGTCATTATTCCAGGCGGTCAGATTTATGAAGCGATGCAGCGTGGAACAATTGATGCGTTTGAATATTCTACACTGGCATCCAACTGGAACATGCACTTCAATGAAGTTGCCCCCTATGTTTACCTTTCACCAACTCGTGCACCAAGCGATCCTCAGGTTATTTTTATCAACAAAGATGCCTGGAATGCACTTCCTGTTGATATACAAACAATTGTTAAAGCGGTTGTTTCACAGTACACCCAAGCTCAACATGAGTATTTAGTTTTTGAAGGTATCAAAGCTGTCGATAAATTTAAAGCAGCTGGTAACGAAGTTTATAAAGTACCCAAAGATATTGAAGATGCTTTGACTGCTGAAGCTAATAAGTTTTATGCAGAAAAATCTAAGGCTGAATCACCAATTTTTGCTGAAATTTATGATTCAATGAAAGCATTTGGTGAAGCTTACAAACAGAGCAACTAATTATTAAAGGACAGGAGAAGAGTATGCCCACATTGATTAAATTTTTAAAACTTATTGACTGGATGAGTGAAAAATCTGGGCAATTGGGGAAGTGGGCTGCTCTTCTCCTGATTTTTGCTGGCTCATATGAGGCCATTGCCCGACACTTTTTTAATGCCCCGACAATCTGGTCTTATGATTCCATGATTATGGCCGGAGGGGTCATTTACATGCTGGGGGCTTCTTACAATTATTTACATGACTCGCATACCAGGGTGGATATATTTTATTCGCGGGCATCACCGCGGAAACAGGCGCTAATTGATGTAGTCTGTTCGCTTTTTTTGTTCTTTCCACTGATGATTATCATGTTTAAGATGGCTGTCGTCTGGGCGATGAAGGCGTGGAAAATCCACGAAGTTATGTTCAATAGTTTCTGGTATCCACCAGCAGCACCATATCGAACTATTTTTGCTATCGGCTTGTTTTTGTTGATTTTACAAGGGCTTGCCAGATTTATTCGGGATCTCTATTTTGTCATAAAGGGGGAAAAAATTGTTTGAATTAAGCGCTGAGCTTGTTGCTTTCCTCATGCTAGGTGGTGTTTTTTCTCTAGTTTTAACCGGGTTCCCGATAGCCTTTGTTATTGGCAGTGTGGCTTTTCTGGTTGGGCTTCTGATTTTTGGACCTACAACGACTTACCATATTATGTACAGTCGTTTTTATGATCTGTCCCTCAACTATCCATACCTTGCAGTCCCCCTGTTCACTTTTATGGGAGTTGTTCTGCAGCACTCTGGAATTACTAAAGATTTATATGAGAGTCTCTACGAGTCTTTAGGACGGTTGCGGGGTGGTTTGGCAATTGTTACGATTGTTTTCGGGACGATCCTGGCCACGTGTTTAGGGGTTATCGCTGCTTCGGTCACAATTTTGACTCTGGTTGCACTCGGACCAATGGTTAGCCGTGGTTACGACAAATCATTGGCTGCTGGAACTATTGTTGCGTCTGGGACGCTGGGCATTTTAATCCCCCCCAGCATTATGCTGGTTGTTTATGGTCCACAAGCCGGACTTTCTATCGGTCAAATGTTTATGGGGGCAGTGTTCCCTGGTTTGATCCTTGCGGGTGCTTACCTTACTTATGTAGTGGTTCGATGTTATTTGAACCCCGAGATTGGTCCTGCCATCCCAGCGGATCAGATCACACCATTCTCATTGGCCAAGTTATGGCGTCTGCTTAAATCTCTGGTTCCCCCTGTTCTGTTGGTTCTGGCTGTATTGGGAACTATTTTTTCAGGAATTGCCCCCCCCACTGAAGCTGCTGCTGTTGGTTGTCTGGCTTCACTCCTTATGGCAGTTGCCTATGGAAAATTTAGTTTTGCCCTACTTAAACATGCCTCTATAGAAACTTTGCGAGTCAGTGCTTTCGTGGTTATGATTGCCGCACTCTGTTATGCTTTTGTCGGGGTATTTATGAGTGCGGGTTCTGGTGAGGTTGTCTCCAATCTGATTCTTGCCGTACCGGGTGGCAGGTGGGCGTCATTTGCCATGATTATGTTAATTGTTTTTCTGCTGGGATTATTTATAGAGTGGATAGGCATTGTTTTTATTATTGTTCCAATTTTTTCTCCGATTATTATTAAATTGGGTTTCAATCCACTCTGGGCCGGGATGATGATTTGTATTAATATGCAAATGGCCTTTCAAACTCCACCGATGGCTATGTCAATCTTTGTTCTTAAAGGTGCAGCTGCGCCAGAGCTTGGTTTGACTATGGCTGATATTATCAGAGGGGTTATCCCTTTTGTTCTGATTATCATGGTTGTTTTGCTACTTTGTGCTATTTTTCCAGGAATTATTACTTGGTTGCCTGAAAAGGTGCTGGGAGTTTCACATTAACAACAGTGGACAGAAGAGACCCCCGAATCTAAAATCAGGGGCTTTTTTCTTTCAATTGTGACCCTCTGGACACAGGAGCCAAGATGAATGGACAGCTTTCAGATAATTGTAGAAATACAGTTGATATTTTTCAGGCAGGACTCCAGGCGGTTGCTCCCGGTGAGGCTATTAAGACTTTCTGCCAGCTCGATGGAGAAAGATTGAAGGTCGATGGGCAAAGCTATGACCTCAGCCAATTTGATAAAATCTTTGTCCTTGGCGCCGGTAAAGCTGCTGCTTCAATGGGCAAAGCATTGGAAGAAATTTTAGGTAAACGTATTACCGATGGCATCATTACCGTCAAATACGACCATCTGGAAAAACTGCAGACAATAAAAATTCAGGAAGCCGGGCATCCGGTTCCTGATCAGAATGGGTTGGATGGCGCCCGGGCTATCTACCAGCTGGCAAAATCCGCCGATGAGAAAACCCTGGTAATCTGTCTGATTTCCGGTGGCGGATCAGCTTTGCTGCCGTTACCGGTTGCCGGGGTGACCCTTGAGGATAAACAGGAAACAACCAAAGTTCTGCTTGCTTGTGGAGCGACTATCCACGAGATAAATGCAATCAGAAAGCACCTCTCGGTAATCAAAGGGGGAGGCTTGGCCAAAGCGGTTTATCCTGCGACTCTGATTACTCTGATTTTGTCCGACGTGGTTGGCGATGATCTTGACAGTATCGCATCGGGGCCATGTGTGCCCGATTCAAAAACTTTTGCCGATTGCAAAGCAATATTTACAAAATATTCTATTGATGACGAAATCCCTTCCTGTGTTCTAATTCATATAGAAGCGGGTATCGCTGGACAGGTTGCCGAAACACCGAAAGCGGGGCAGGATTTTTTCATAAAAACACAAAACGTTATCGTCGCAAGTAATTTTAACGCCCTGTTAAAGGCCAAAGAAAAAGCGGTTGAACTGGGATACAATACTTTACTCCTTTCTTCGATGCTTGAAGGGGAAACCCGTGATGTGGCAGCGAATCATATAGCGATAGCACGGGAAGTTCAACTGCATGGATATCCACTTCAGCAACCTGCCTGTATTCTTTCTGGTGGAGAAACAACGGTCAAAATTCAAGGAACAGGGAAGGGGGGGAGATGTCAGGAATTTGCCCTGGCTGCCGCTATCAAGATGACGGGCATGAAGAATGTTACCGTTCTGTGCGCAGGGACTGACGGATCTGATGGCCCTACCGACGCCGCGGGTGCCTTTGCCGATGAAACAACGGTGCAACGCGCTCTGATCGCCAAACTTGATCCGCAGCAATATCTGGATAACAATGATTCTTATTATTTTTTTGACAGATTGGGCGATCTGTATAAAACTGGGCCGACCAATACAAACGTGATGGATCTGCGTATTATCCTTGTCGGATCACAATCTACCAGACTGGAGAACTAGCCCATGATGATTAAAATTAATGCCAAGGAATCGGTTGAAATTGTAGAAGGTGTTTTTGTTAATGTGATTAATGCGTCCGGTAGTAAATATCACAGTTGGGATGAAATGACAGAAGTACAGCAGCAATGTTTTTCGGGGTTGAATAGAGAAGTCCAGGATGTTTATAAAAAGTACCAATCAGGTATGGTTGAATGAAGCATTAGCGCTAAAAGGGTAGGTGGCAGCAAAAGCGGGACTGTCCCCGCACGGGGGCTGTCCCGCTTTTGCGGGTTATTGTAAATGGCATACGGGTCAAGAAACTCTAAGGTCGCTGGGTTGCGTCCCCGCTCGGCGCCTTCATTTCTGGCTCTCTTTCAGATCGTGTGGGTAAAAGTAGTTCATTTTTACTTTTCAAATATCTTCCTCAACCACAACATCTTGTGATGAAGGGTGGTGCCGGAAGATGGGTCAACTTGCCAGCGACCAAGTAGGACATAGTGATCAGATGACGAATCGTTCCATATCCTCGGGCTCGGGCTTTGGCGGCCTGGATAATGGAATTTGTCCCCTCAACGCCGCCATTGTTGAGATGTCCGTCAAACCAGGACAGGAAGTGGCGACGTATTGTTCGTGCGGCTTCTTTGATCGGTTCCAATCGGCTACGGATTGCCCATCCGTACCACCGTTTCAAAGCGTCTTCGGCTTCGGTGAGCGTTTCGCATTGCTGGTAGATCTCTTGGAGCGTGGTTTTGATCCGCCAGGCTCGGGCTGTTTTCAGTCGGCTTTTCGGCAGGCTATCAAAGTGTTCTTGCTGCCGTTTGGTTCGATTGCCTTCATTGCGCAACCAGAGATAACGGGTTTTCTTCAGTAACGGTTCGGTTTTGACTTCTTGTCTACGCACCTGGTCAACAGCTTTATTGACGATCGCCATGACATGAAAGGGGTCGAAGGTTATTTCAGCATTCGGTAAAAAGTCTCCGACTCCGGCAACGTAGCTTTTTGACATGTCGATGCAGACTGAATCTATGCTTTCGGCATTGCCACCATGGGTTTCAAGATCTTCGACAAAGGTTTCGACAACCGATTTATCGCGACCTTCACAGGCAAACAGAAGGCGGCGTTGATCGAGATCATGAAACAGGCTGATATAGTTATGACCGCGCCGGGAGGCTGTTTCATCCAAGCCAACAGATTGCACTGAAGAGAAATCTTCCTGGACCCGAGCGGCATCAACATAGTGATCAAGAATGCGCCAGATTTGACCATCACTGAGACCGAGCAACTGAGCAATGGAACGAACTGGCATCTGCTTAGCCAAGATCACCAGCAGTGCCTCCATCAACAAACTGAACCCGCTGCCGGGACGCGACCATGGTGGTTTAACTTGGAGAGTCTTGCCACACTCAGTACAGCGAACCCGGGGAAGATCGGCGTGGATAAACGCCTGGTACTGGAAAAAATTCAGATGTCGCCAAGTCCGTTCACGGGTATCATGAACACCTTGCTCCGAAGCTTCACAATTCGGACAGGAAAACTTTGCACCTGAAGTAAAACCGACTTTAAAATCGATCCGGCCGGCTTCAAGGTCGAACTGAATGTCCTGCACCTGCCATGGAGATGCAAGACCAAGAGCAGCAGTAAAAAGTGATTCAGAATTCAAAGAACAACCTCCCTTAAGAAAATGTGGGAGACACTATATCTTGTGTTTGAAGATGAGTAAACTCTTCAAACTTTACCCACACAATATGGAACAGAGCCTCATTTCTTTGTACATTATAGTCTCGCATTCAAAAAATCTGTTGTCAAAGATTTCCGCACTATTCCCAATCAGGAGGTTATGCGGATTCTGAAACACAGAGTAAAGCAGGGTGTGTTGGCAGTTAGAGTTGTACATCGGAGTAGTTACAAGGGAAATGATGGGTACAATATTCGTTGGTGTTTACTTCGTGCCCATTATTTTAGGTGCTAATCTTACGTTGGAAGGAATTAAAAATGATATTTATCACCAATCGATTTCCAAAACAAAGCATCCGCACCCGTATCGGGCGTAAATTTGATTTTGATTTGCATAATAATGCTGCCAGCAATTCGGTCTATTTTTGTGAGCGTACTGGGGAGGAAAAGTATACGGAGATCGGCAGTATTGAGTTTTTGAACCGACTTAAAAATACCAGGTGCCGCCAGATTCTCATTTATATCCATGGATTTTCGAATTTGCCGGAAGATATTTTCCCCGCTGTTGCTGAATTTCAAGTCCTCTGCGACAAAAAGAAGAAAAACGAAATTCTGGTGATTCCGATTGTCTGGCCTTGTGATAATGATTTGGGAATTGTCAAAGATTACTGGGATGATCAGAAGGCTGCCGATCAGAGTGCGTTTTCTTTTGCCCGGGTGATGGAAAAATTTATCGCCTGGAGAAACTCAGAAAAATATAACCCGCAAGACGATCCCTGCCTGAAAAGAATCAACGTCCTGGCTCACTCCATGGGAAATCGGGTGCTGCGGCAAACTCTTGCTGCCTGGAATAAATATGATCTACCGAAGGAACTTCCCCTGATTTTTAGAAATACCTTTCTGGTCGCTGCAGATGTTGTCAATGAAACACTCCAGGAAGGGGAACCGGGGGAACTTATCTGCCACGCATCGCGCAACGTTATTGTTTACCACGCATCCGATGACCTGGCATTAAGAGCCAGTAAGGCTTCCAATCTCAAAAACCATATAGCATCACGCCGGCTTGGGCATACGGGACCGGAAAACATGGATAAAACACCAAGAAATGTCTATCGGGTCGATTGTGATGATGTCAATAATCTCTATGACAAGCCCAAGGGACACACATATTTTCGCTCGGGAACGAGCAAAGGAACACCGGGCAAGGTGTTTGAGCATATTTTTGCCTGTCTGGAGTCTGGCCGTGTTTACCCGGATGATGAGCACCGCAGGTCTTCGATTGTGAAGTTGCAGTGAAAAGGGGCTCGACATCACTGTCTGTCCCTTTTTGAGATTGTTTATAAAACTGCCGGGAAGGCCAGTCGGTTTTATATCCCGCCGGGTAAAAGTTTTCCTTGAGTTCCAGAAACAGTTTATTTATCTTTCCAAAAGGTGGGACAGGGCAGCTTCAGCGTTAGCTATTCGCTCCCGGCCACAGCCTTCTACCAATTCATAAGGGCGTTTGAGCCGGATGATTTCGTCAAGATGCCGCTGGTAAAGTCGCTGGCAGTCGTATGGGTTTTCCCGGAGAGGATCAGGCTCCCAAGGGAGATCCGGTTTGCAAAGCAGGTAAATGTGTGAAGATTCCTGTTCAATTCTTGTGCTGATGTCCTCAGGACAAGATCCGAATACCTCTTCTGCCCAGATTTTATAATTAATGAGATCGGTATCAAAAATCCCACAGGGAGCAGAAATGGGAACTTTTTCCTGCTGATAACTCAGGTGTAAATAACTTAGTTCCTTTAACTGTTCAAGATCGTATTCCGATCCGTTTTCTTCGAGATAATAGCGAGCGTATTCCAGCGCATAGGGGAGTCCAAATACTTCTCCAAGATGTTGGGTGAGGCTACTTTTCCCCGCTGATTCCGCCCCGGTGATGACAATCCTTATCATATTGTTCCGTTAGCTCTGCGGTTATCTTAATGCTACTTACCGATGCTATTCAACATTTAATATTCAAGTAGCTACGCCTTCTTGATATTCTTGTTTTTAAAAAGTACATACAAGTTTATAAATGGAAGGAGTAAAAACAAAGCCCTCCAGACCCAATCAATTCCTCTATCAGGTGCACCATCTTTGAAAAATACAAAAGATAAAACACAAATTACAGTTATGTGCATCAATATGGCAATTATTCTCATTTCCTGTATTCCCTAGCTCTTTAAAATCCGGTGACCGTCATTCGCATGCAGGCGGGAATCCAAAGGTTTCTTAGGTTCATCAAAAACTGGATCCCGTTCTCACGAGGATGACAACTTTTGCAAGAATTTCAAGTGTATAAAATAAAGCCCCGATCAGATATCTGATCGGGGCTTCTTATTAATTGGTGCGAAGGCGAGCCTCAAATTAAAACCTCAACATATTGAAATTATGCAATATTTTAAATTATTCTATTTAATATACCCCTAAAAGCTTAATTGACACTTACTGTAAAGGTTTTTTGCCTGATAACAGAAAACCAGTTTGCAATTGGAGCAGAGGTTTTGCAGGAGCGGGTCGATTATCTTGATTAGCTGAAAAGTAACACAATAACTCTGCTGAATCCATTTTTTTGACCTGTAAAAACTTTTTTTAGTTTTTTTACCTATCAATATTTTCCATTTTATAGATCGTATCATATTGTTTATACACGTGTTTTTTGTCCTGTATGTTGTTCATATAGGTGAGTCAAAAACTTATGAAACCTCTTTCAGCTAATGAGCAGAATGATGCTGGTCTTTGCTCTGCGCAAGAAGCTGGTGATAGTGCAGCGCCATGTAGAAATGATCCCCGCCCGACTATCCTGCTGTATCGGCGATGGTGTCGTTAGCAGGAGTGGTCGGGCGACAAATAGCCATCGGGCCCCAGGAACAGACAGATTGGATCGTGGTGCCGAATCTCTGGGGACTTCTGGTCGGACGTCCGGGGTTGATGAAATCACCCGCCATGGAGTCGATGCTGGCGCCCATTAAACGTCTGGTTCATGAGTCTGCTGAGGAGTTTCAAGGTGCACTGGTCAAACATGAGGTTGTGTTGCTGGCGCACAAGCTCAAACGTGAAGCCGCCGAAAAATCAGCGCGTCGCAAATTGAGCAAAGATCCGAAGGCTGATATCGGGACTGATCTGCTGACAGCCCCACCCGACGCCCCGGTTCAGAAACGTTACCTGAGCAGCGACAGCAGTGTTGAAGCTCTTGGTGAATTGTTGCGCCAGAACCCTGATGGCATTCTGGTGCATCGTGATGAAATCATGTCGCTATTGAAATGGCTTGATCGCGAAGATAATGCCGCTGCACGTGGTTTCTATCTGACCGCCTGGAACGGTGACAGTGGTTACACCTTTGACCGGATTGGTCGAGGCCTGAATCTGCATATCCCGGCACTCTGTCTATCTCTGCTTGGCTCAACTCAGCCTGGTCGGCTTGCGGGCTATGTCCGCACGGCACTTCATGGTGGTGCGGCGGATGATGGTTTGTTGCAGCGTTTCGGGTTGCTGGTCTGGCCTGATATGAATGGCCAATGGCGAGAAGTCGATCGGCCACCACATGATCTGGCCAGAACACGATCCCGACAGATATTCCGCCGGCTGGCCAGTCTGGATGCACGGGAAATCGGTGCCGAGGCTAACGAGGATGGGCCACCAATTCTCCGTTTTGATCCTGATGCTCTGGTTCTGTTTCGACAGTGGCGGGGCAATCTTGAACAACGCCTGCGCTCAGATGAACTGCATCCGGCCATGGAGAGTCACCTGGCCAAGTATCGCAAGCTGGTTCCTGCTCTGGCGTTGCTTTGTCATCTGGTCGATACCGGACAAGGTCAGGTGGATGTCCAGGCGACTCAGCGTGCCCTGGGTTGGGCCGACTATCTGGAAAGCCATGCGCAGCGGGTTTATGCCGCAGTGACTCTACCCGAAGTGGCGGCAGCCAAAGCAATTCTCAGGCGTATCCGCAAGGGCGATCTGATTTCACCCTTCAGTGGCTGGCAAGTCTGGCGTCCCGGCTGGTCAGGGCTCGATAACCGACCGACAGTACAGGATGCCCTGGATCTGCTGGTCGAATACGGCTGGTTGAACGCTGAGCGTCAAAGCAGTAAAGCAACAGGTGGTCGACCTTCGACCAAATATCATGCCCATCCGCTGGTGACAGACAGGGTCGAATGAACACCAGTAATCGATAGTGATGGAAGAAAAAGCCCCTGTTGTCACAACTGCAAAAACTGCAACAACTCCTGAAAGTTTCTGTAGGACAAACTGTAAAAACAGCAATAACTCATTTTGCACTTTTTGCAGGAACCAATAGAGGCTATTTTTCTAGTTTTGATAACACAATCATATAAGGAGATTAATAATGAATAATACCCTCGATTTTGAAACCGCAATAGAGCTCACCGATCTCCCTATGAAACTGCTCCGGAAAATGCACCGCGAATATATCATTAAAGATCCACTTACTTTAGAGGAACTCCGGGGCCTGGCAATGATCCGTGATGTCTGGCACAGGGAATGGTTTCTGCGTATGGCACTGAGTTACTTTTCTCATGCTCGGCGTCTCGATCTGATTCAGAAACCGGAACTGAATCGGCTCGAACGCTACATTCTCAAGTTCTATCTCAACGCCAGGGAGGATGAGCGAATTGGGGTCATCGATGTCATCAGCCTGGTGGATCATTTCTTCAAAACAAAGGTGCCCCCGAAGCAGGTGCGGCGCATTCGCTCCATGGCTTATGAGATCCGGCGAGGTCGGAGTTCAGAGCCGACAGAGTGAGGTTTTGTCTGGAAAACCGGGGAGATTTATCTGGGAATAACGAATTATTTATCTGGAAAACCTGCAACCAATAAAAGTTGTTCTGCTCTTTGGGGAAAACCAGGTAGAGATGAGGTTAATTTGTAGATGAATGTTTGTTTTGAAGCTATTCATTTTTCTTGCACACCACATAGCAAATGTTATATTTTATTGGCTTGAATTCACTCATTCCAGCGTTGCTTACAACGCTATGCGGAAGAGGTTGAACCGATGATTCGACAACCCGAGAATTTTCCCGAGCAGGTCAAGGATGTTCGGCGGCAGTTAAAGCTCTCACAGGAGGAGCTAGCCCATGCCTTGGGAGTAAGTTTTGCTACCGTTAATCGCTGGGAGAATGGCAAGTCGGCTCCATCAAAGCTGGCACAGCGACAGTTTGATCTGTTCTGTAATGAACAAATTAAAAAAGGCAAGTTGGTGAGAGGGAAGACCTAATTATGACTCGAATAACTTTTAATGAATAAAACGGAAAAGCCTAGTAGCGACTTTGGATTCATAAGAAAGAACGGTGGTGCTCATACAGCGCGAACTATGATGCTGGATGAGCTGTCGACCCTTCTCGATTATGTCAGTGCCGAGGATGTCTCAAGGGCAACGTATATAGCTGCGATAGAAGAAGAAAATTGCTTGGCTAAACCTTCAGGTAGATCTCGTATCCTGACTGGACGCCATCTCACAGCTCTCTACAGCTTAGATACCAAAGTCACCTTATTCCGTGCTCTGCTTTTTTTCTGGATACGGGATAAGAATAGCCAACCTCTGCTGGCTCTTCTTTGTTCATACGCTCGCGATGAAGTGCTGCGAGATAGTGCTTCATTGATACTTGATGCCGTTGAAAATGAACAGATTTCACGTGAACAGATGGAAGCACTATTCGAAAAGAAATATCCTGGCCGATTCAGCCCAGCAACGCTGAAATCTGTCGCTCAAAACGTAAATGGTAGCTGGACTCGGTCAGGGCATCTGAGAGGAAGAACAAAAAAATATCGGACGAAACCCCAGGTAAGTGCTGGTGCTGTTTCTTATGCACTCTTTATTGCCTATCTCTGTGGATTTCGGGGACTGAATCTCTTCTCCAGTGAGTATGTTAAACTCCTCGACTGCGGCAGCGTGCGCACACATGAACTTGCAGAAGAAGCTTCCCGGCGTGGATGGATAATTTTCAAATCGATTGGCGATGTTGTTGAAGTCCAATTTCCGCAATTACTGACGGCGGCAGAAAAGGAGCTCGCAAGTGAACAAGCTTGATCGATTGCTCAAATCCTATACTCAGTACATTGAAACGCCATGGCGGCCTGATGTCGCTGCCGCTCAGCGGGTGGTCTTCTGTGTTTACGATGAGGCCGACGAACTGCATTTTCGCGCCAAGATTGATGAGTTTGAACTGACCACCCGGCAAAAAGGACACGATTGGGCCTGTTTTGATCTGACCGATATCTTTACAAACTGGATGTCCAAAGAAGATTATGCCGCATCCTTTTTTGCCGAACCGGAGCTATTGCAAGACCTTTTACCCGATGAATTACTCGATTTCATAGAGCGTCGCTTCGATGAATGGGCCGCACAAATTCCATTGAGTGAGGGGACGGTTGTTGCCCTGAAAGGAGTCGGCACACTTTTTGGTTTTGTGAAGATTAAAGATTGCGTTGATCGGCTGGCCTCACGCATCCAGGGGCGTCTGGTGATATTTTTTCCGGGCAGCTACGAAAACAATAATTACCGTCTGCTTGATGGCTATGATGGTTGGAATTATCTTGCTGTACCGATTACGGCAGATTGTTCTATTTAGGAGGGAGAGACATGAAGAATCAAGAGATCTACCAGCGGAACCCTGCGTCGCGTAAACTCCTCAATGAGGGAGTTGCCAACGTCAATGACCGTAATGAAGAGGTGCTCCGTTTCGAACTGGAAACCTTTGTCTGTGATGGTCAATATCAAAAAGGGCTGGAGAATATCCTGAATACCTTTCTGGATAACGCCCGTCGCGGGGCACCGCAACAACCGGGAGTCTGGGTCAGCGGCTTTTATGGCTCCGGTAAATCGCATCTGGTTAAAATGCTGCAGACGCTGTGGTGCAACGTCGAATTCAAGGACGGTGCGACTCCTCTGGGTGTGTCGACACTCCCGCAGTCGATTCAGGACCTGTTCACGGAGCTCAGAGTTGAAGCCAAACGGCATGGCGGTCTGCATGCGGCATCTGGCACCCTGAAAGCCAACGATGACAACAACAGTGTACGTAGTGCCTTGCTCGCCATTATCTTTAAATCGGTCGGGCTGCCTGCCAAGTATCATTTAGCCTCTTTTGTCATGTGGCTCGCTGAAGAGGGGCTGCTCGATCTTCTGCGTGAGCAGGTCGAAAAGGTGGGGCGTATATGGGAGAAAGAGATCCAGCGCCTACACGTTTCCGAGGTGATTCGGCAAGGCTTGGTCAAACTGCGCCCGCAGCTCTTTTTTGATGAAAAAACCTGTGCCGACACTCTGCGTAATCAGTTCCCCTCCGGCAAAGATGTCAGCAACGATGAAATGGTTCAAGCGATTCGCCAGGCTTTGACCAAAGATGAAAAGTTCCCGCTGACGCTGATTATTCTCGATGAGGTTCAACAATATATCGGCACCAGCGCCGAGCGTTCCATTGATGTTCAAGAGGCCGTTGAAGCCTGTAGTAAAATGATCGGCGGTAAGTTGATGTTTATCGGTACCGGCCAGACAGCGGTCACCGGCACCTCGAATCTGAAGAAGCTCGAAGGACGCTTCACCCAACGGATTGAACTCTCTGATACCGATGTCGAAGCGGTTATCCGTAAAGTGATCCTGGCCAAGAAACCTGAAGCGGTCAAACCGGTTGCTGATGTTATGGAACAGAACCTTGGTGAGATTTCGCGTCACCTGTCCGGGTCGGCCCTTGCCCATCGTCAGGATGATATAGCCCACTTTCCGCAGGATTACCCGATATTGCCGGTCCGACGCAGGTTTTGGGACAACACCCTGCGCGTCCTCGATCAAACCGGCACCGACAGCCAGCTGCGCAATCAGTTGACCATGATCCACAAAGCGATTCAGAGCAATCTCGACCAGCCTGTGGGCCATGTTGTTGCCGGTGATTATCTTTATTTCGACAGCGCGGTGAAACTGCAACAGGCCTGTATCCTGCCCCGTAAGGTCTATGAAGAGACTATGAGCGGCTATGCTTCCGCTGATGCCGAGCAAAAACTGTTGGCCCGGGCCTGTGGCTTGGTTTTTCTGATCAACAAGTTGATCGGCAGCAATACGGAGGTCGGGTTAAAGGCGGATGTCGATACTATCGCGGATCTGCTGGTTGAAGATCTGACCGCAGGTAGCAGTGCCTTGAGAAGCAAACTCCCCAAGCTGCTCGATGACAGCAGTCTGCTGATAAAAGTTGGCGATGAATATCGGATTCAAACCGAAGAGAGTGCGCTCTGGAATAATGAATTTTTAAGTCAGCAGGGGCGGTTGACCAGCGAAGATCATCGGATTCATGCTGAGCGCGATGATCGGGTCAAGCAAAGGTTCAATGCCCAGGTCAAACAACGGAATTTGACC
The DNA here is from genome assembly GCA_021647765.1 of Desulfuromusa sp. Classification (GTDB taxonomy): domain Bacteria; phylum Desulfobacterota; class Desulfuromonadia; order Desulfuromonadales; family Geopsychrobacteraceae; genus Desulfuromusa. Next base: position 26,401 of record JAKIUD010000022.1, read on the forward strand.
CATGGCGCGGCCAAGGTTTCGCGGGATATCAGCCCGGTTTTTGATGCCGAACTGCCCAAAGACCATGATAAGAAAATATACGTCTGGGTCCGCGATGGCTGGAGTACGGATGAAAACTCGGTTCGCGCCGAAGCCTTACAGGCCGGCAGCAAATCACCGACCCTATTTGTTTTTATCCCCAAGCGTTCTGCCGATGATCTGCGCAATGCCCTCATCGACTTAAAAGCTGCGGAAACCACCCTGCAGATCCGGGGCGTGCCAAACTCACCGGAAGGTAATGAAGCCTGCGCGGCCATGAAAACGATTCTGCAGTCGGCGCAAGGAAGAGTCGAACAATTGCTGAAAGAGGCGTTGGCAGGGGCCAAAGTGTACCAGGGAGGAGGAACCGAAATTGTCGGTAACTCTCTACAGGAGATGGTCCTTGAGGCGGCGGAAAACTCCCTGCAGCGACTCTATCTAAAATTCGCCAGTGCTGATCATCCAGGTTGGGACAAGGTTTACGCTAAGGCCAAACAGGGGGCACCTGATGCTTTAGTTGCGGTTGGCGATAGCGGCGAAGTGGCCAACAATCCGGTTTGTAAAGAGGTCCTCGGTTATGTCGCTACGGGTAAAACTGGTGCTGAACTACGAATAAATTTTCTGGAGTCCCCCTACGGTTGGGCGCAGGATGCTGTCGATGGCGCACTGCAAACCTTGTTGAATGCGGGGCTGATTCGGGCGCTGGATGAACAGAGTCGACCCGTTGATCCGCAGAAGCTGGAGCGTAAGGCTATCGGTCGCACGCAATTCCGGGTCGAAGCAACCACTATCAGTACCAAACAGCGCATTGCCATTCGCAAGGTGTTTCAGGCGGTAGGGATCTCGGCGACCTCAAACCAGGAACATCTGGCGGTTACGCCATTTATCGACAAACTCAAAATTCTGATCGAAAAATCGGGCGGTGAAGCACCCAAACCTGAAAGTCCGGATACCACCCTTATTGAGCAAATTCGGCTGGCGGTCGGCAATGAACAGTTATTGCAGATTTACAACCGCAGAGATGATCTCATTCAGTTCATTGCCGACTGGGAGAAAACCGTCAAGCTGATCGATAAACGCTGGCCGACCTGGCTGCAATTGCAAGAGCTTGCCCGGCAATCAAACGGTCTGCAAAACGCTGAAACCTACCGGATTCAGGTCAAGAACATTGAAGATCAACGGATGTTGCTTGATGATCTCGATCCGATCGCGCCGTTGGTCAAAGAATTGTCGCAGCAGTTGCGCGACGAACTGAATCGTCTCGATGGCCAATACAAAGAACAGCATGCCGCCGGAATGTCGCGCCTGCAAGCTGATGAGAACTGGCAGCAGTTAGAGCCAGAAGAGAAGAACCGACTGCTTGCCGGGCAGAAATTAAGTGTTGTTTTTCAGCCGAAAGTGGAGGTGCAGACAACGCAGCAGATTTTGGCGACTCTGCGGATCTTACCCTTAGGGCAATTTACCGACCAGCTTGCCGCACTGTCCGGTCGTTTCAATACTGTTCTGGAACAAGCCGCCGAATTATGCGAGCCGAAAACTCAGTTTATTTCTGTTCCCCGTCGTACTCTCAAGACGGCTGATGATGTTGATGCCTGGGCAGAAGAGGTGAAGATGCAGCTTAAATCTGCGCTTGAAAATGGGCCAATTGTAGTGCGCTGATCAATTTTTTAATACATTGGAGGGAGGTAAAACGATGCAACAGGCGGCACTTGAATTTCTAAAGACAGCGCTTAACGATCCCAGGGCTACATTTCGTGCTGGTCAATGGGAGAGTATTGAAGGGCTGTTGGCTCAGCAAAGAATGCTTGTCGTCCAGCGTACTGGTTGGGGCAAAAGTATGGTCTATTTTTTGGCAACCAGACTTATGCGAGATCAGGGTGCCGGACCGACATTGCTGATTTCCCCTCTGCTTTCTTTAATGCGCAATCAGCTCGAAGCCGCCGAAAGGATTGGTATTGTTGCCAGAACCATCAACAGTACCAATGATGATCAATGGGGCCAGATTCAGAATGAACTCAATGCTGACAAAGTTGATCTGTTGTTAATTTCTCCCGAGCGTCTGGCCAACGAGAAATTCCGTCAAGGAATACTCGCGCAAATAGCCGACACTATCGGTTTGTTTGTCGTAGACGAGGCGCATTGTATTTCGGACTGGGGGCACGACTTCAGGCCCGACTACAGGCGTATAACGCGCGTACTTCAAGCCTTGCCCCCGAACGTCCCGGTTCTTGCAACTACCGCAACGGCCAATGATCGTGTTGTCAACGATGTTATGACGCAAATGGGTGAAAATATCCAACTCATCCGTGGGGGATTGGTGCGCGAAAGCCTTAAGCTGCAAAATATCAACATGCCGAGCCCGGCGGCCAGGATGGCCTGGCTGGCTCAAATCATTCCCACACTCCTCGGAAGCGGAATCGTTTATACGCTAACTCGACGTGATGCTGAGCGTGTAGCTGAATGGCTTCAGATTAATAACATTACTGCAAATTCTTATCATTCTGAAATTGCACCTCCACCTGAACTGATTCCTCTTTTTAGTCGTGAGTTGAATATTAGTATAGATGAATTTGAAGAACTGAAAAAAGAGCGCAAGAATGCAATTTATAAGGAATATTTGGAACAGCAGCTCCTAAACAATGAGATCAAGGTGTTGGTTGCAACGGTGGCTCTTGGAATGGGCTTTGATAAACCGGATATGGGTTTCGTCATCCACTTTCAACGTCCGGCATCTGTCGTGCATTATTATCAGCAGGTTGGCCGGGCTGGCCGAGCTGTTGATGAAGCCTACGGTATCTTGCTTTGCGGAGAAGAGGATGATCATATTGCCGATTTTTTTATACGGAATGCATTTCCGCCTCAACAACTTATTACTGAGATCCTGAATGCTCTGGATGAATCTGACAACGGGCTTTCCGTTCCAGAAATGCAGCGTGTGTTGAATCTGCGTCAAAACCAGATCAATAAAACGCTAAAGTTTCTGACTGTTGAGTCCCCATCTCCGATTACCAAAATCGGGACTAAGTGGCAGGTCACCGCAGCTGCTTCTTCCTTCCAGATTGACCAGGAATACATTGATGCGATTACCGAGATACGGCGGCGTGAGCAGCATCAGATGTGTGAATACATGGAGCATACTGATTGCTTAATGGCATTTTTACAGGCAGCCTTGGATGATCCATCATCAACGGCTTGTGGACAATGCAGAAGCTGTAACCCAGATTTACTCTTAGATGAAACCTATGACGACGATCTGGCTAACCGGGCAGGTCTTTTTCTGCGTAGAAGTTATCAACCTCTTCCGCCAAGAAAACAATGGCCGGCCTCCAATATGTTTATTCAGTCTCCATTGGGTGGGTATAGAATCCCACAGGATCAACAGGCTGAAGAGGGCCGTGCATTAAGTTTGTGGCGTGATGCCGGTTGGGGTCAGCTTGTTGCACATGGAAAATACCAGACCAATAGGTTTTCAGACGAACTGGTGACTGCCTGTTTGGAAATGCTGCAAGCCTGGGATCCCGATCCTGCTCCCCATTGGGTTACCTGCATTCCATCGCTTAAACACCCTGAACTAGTACCTGATTTTGCTGCACGACTGGCAGATGCACTCGGGTTGCCATTTATCCCATGCATCGAAAAGGTTCGTACCAACAGTCAACAAAAAGATATGGAAAACAGTTACCAGCAGGTCAAAAACCTTGATGGTGCCTTTAATATTGCAGACCAGTGTCTTGACGAAGAATGCTTGTTAATCGATGACATGATTGATTCCGGATGGACTTTCACCGTGGCATCGGCCTTATTGCGTCAAGCGGGGTGCTCCGCCGTATATCCAATGGCATTAGCCTTAAATTCGCCAAGGATGGACTGATGATGGACAACCTTTTAACAGAAGATACACAAGCGATTATCCTGCTCTCCGGTGTTTTCGGAAAAGACCGTTCCGAGAAACCGTTGTCATTGGCAGAATATTCATCGCTTGTTCGCTGGCTTATCGAGATGAAAATGCGCCCCGGTGATCTATTGCAACAAGAAAATATTGCCGAGGCATCCATGGGCTCGGGTATTGACAAGCAACGCTTGGAATCCCTGCTCGGCAGAGGTGTCCAGCTTGGCTTTGCTGTTGAAGAATGGCAGCGAAACGGTATCTGGATTATCAGCCGAAGTGATGCAGACTATCCGGTCCGCTACAAAAAACACCTTAAAGACAAAGCTCCGCCGTTATTGTTCGGCGTGGGAAATCGTGCCCTGCTGAGTGGCGGTGGACTCGGCATCGTGGGCTCTCGCAACGTTGATCAAGAAGGTGAAGCCTTTACTCGTCAGGTTGCAGAACTATGTGTCTATAATCGAATGCCGGTTGTCTCAGGAGGCGCTCGGGGAGTTGATCAAATTTCCATGACCGCAGCGCTTGAAACCGGTGGCATTACGATAGGCATTCTTGCGGAAAACCTTTTGAAAAAAAGTGTGGAACGTAAGAATCGTCATGCGATTGCCGATGGGCGCCTCTTGCTGCTTTCCCCATATCATCCCAATGCCCGTTTTACCGTGGGAACCGCCATGGGGCGTAACAAGCTGATTTACGCTATGGCGGATTACGCTTTGGTTGTAAGTGCCGATCATAAAAAGGGCGGTACCTGGGTCGGTGCTACAGAAGAGCTGAAACGAGACAAGTCGATTGCGGTGTTTGTACGCACAGGTGAAAATGTGCCATCTGGCAACATGAAGTTGCTGGACCTTGGGGCTCAAGAATGGCCGGCAAATATCGGCTCTGGTGAACTGTCGACACGGCTCGCCGATTTGGCTGATCAGCGGTCGGAACAGACAGAAGCTGAACCTGAAACGCTTAACCTTTTTGATTTTCAATCGTCTCCAGCTTCTGTTGTCACACAAAAGCCGGAAGAAAAACTGTCGGAACAGATACAACCCAAGGCAGAATCTGTTGTCAGCTCAGGGGAAACTCAACCCAATACCGTCTATGAAGCGGTTATGCCGGTTTTGCTGCCAAATCTTAAAGATCCGGTCTCTGTCGATGATTTGTCAGCAAGGGTTGATGTCGCTAAGGGACAGTTGAATGTATGGCTAAAAAAGGCGGTTGCAGATGGCGTGGTTAAAAAACATAAGAACCCGGTTCTTTATTCTGCAAAAAGGGAATAACTAGATGCAACCACTCGACAAATCACTCCGCAACCAACTCGAGCGCACTGTTAAGCAAGCCCGTGACATTGCCGAGGCAGCTGCTGAAGCAGCTCTGGGACAACTCGGGGTTGGTGAAGCGGCTGCATTTGAACATTTGAGTGCAGATGAAAAGGACCTGCGGCGCAAGCTGCGGGTGCATGGACGCCAGTTGGGGGATGCGCTTAATGGCGGCAAGGTTCAGAGTATGGATCGGCTGGTTGAAGAGGTTGCCTACGAGCATTGGCACCGGATGTTGTTTGCCCGGTTTCTGGCTGAGAACGATCTGCTGATGTACGACGGTGTCGCCGTTACTCTCGAAGAGTGTGAAGAATTGGCAGAGGAAGAAGAGGCCAACAACGGCTGGGAGCTTGCCGCACGGCTGGCGGCCAAGATGTTGCCGCAGATTTTCCGGCCCGATTCACCCGCTTTTCAGTTGCAGTTTGCTGCCAATCATCAGCTGCCGCTGGAAAAATTGTTGGCGGAGCTGCCCGGGGAGGTCTTTACCGCTTCTGATTCTCTCGGTTGGGTTTATCAGTTCTGGCAAGCCAACAACAAAGAGAAGATCAATAAGTCTGAGGTAAAGATCGGGGCTCGGGAACTGCCCGCCGTCACCCAGCTTTTCACCGAGCCGTACATGGTATCGTTTCTCCTTGACAACTCGCTAGGTGCGTGGTGGGCGGCACGACGCTTGAGCGAGACTGATCTGAAAACTTCTGGCAGCGAAGAGGATTTGCGTCAGAAAGCGGCTATCCCTGGTGTGCCGTTGGAGTATCTGCGCTTTGTACCTCACCCCCAGCCCCTCTCCATGAATGGAGAGGGGGGCTTAAAATCTCAATCTATTGTTGCTCATAATTATGTTGCTCCTGAAAAGTTGGAAGCGGCTCGTCAATTTCGTAGAGAGCCGACTGAGAAAGAGGCTGAAGTTTGGGGATGGTTGCGGAATCGGGGGATCTTAAATCTCAAGTGGCGTCGGCAGCAGGTGATTGAAGGATTTATCGCTGATTTTTACTGTGCCGAACATCATCTTGCTCTTGAAATTGACGGTGCGGTTCACAGCACAGACGAGGCCAGGGAATATGACGCTGTCCGTGATGGTGTTTTTGCTGGAAAGGGGATAACAACTCTTCGGATTAAAAACAGTGACTGCACTAGGGAGAATTTGGAAGCTTTGGTGAAAAAAGCGACCTCCCCCCTAAATCCCCTCTCCATGAATGGAGAGAGGACTTTAAATGCAGAATCAAAACCGCACCCCCCCGCAGACACCTAGGTTGATGTTACGCCTTCCCCCCCCCTCGCCATTCATGGAGAGGGGGGCCGGGGGGGTGAGGTGGTTTGGACACCCGCCGCCGGACCCTTCGACGCCTGGCCGGAACAACTTGCCGATCTGAAAACCCTCGCCCCCTGCTGTGGCTCCGGTCATTTTCTGGTCGCAGCCTTCTTGATGCTGGTACCGATGCGCATGGAGTTGGAAGAACTTTCCGCCCAGGAAGCCGTCAATGCCGTGTTGCGCGATAACATTCACGGCCTGGAACTCGATCAACGTTGTGTGGAACTGGCCGCTTTTGCCCTGGCGCTGACCGCCTGGAACTATCCCGATGCCGGTGGCTATCATCCCTTGCCGGAACTGAACATTTCCTGTTCCGGTCTTTACGTTAGTGCGGCAAAAGAGGAATGGCAACAGTTGGGGTTGGGCAGAAAGAATCTGGCTCTGGCTCTCGACTGGATGCACACCACCTTTGCCGATGCTCCGGTTCTTGGCAGTCTGCTCAACCCGGCCAAAACTGATGCCGCCAAGCTGGTGCAGTGGCAGGAACTCTCTGTGGCGCTGGAGCAGGCCCTATCTCAAGAGAATGGACGGGAGCAGAGCAGTGAACAGCAGGAAGCCGCCGTAGTCGCTCAGGGGTTGGCCAAGGCGGCGTCACTGCTGGCCGGGCAGTACCAGTGGGTGATCACCAATGTCCCCTACCTGGCACGGGGCAAACAGAGCGAAACCCTGCGCAAGTTTTGTGAACAACATTATCCGGCGGCGAAAAACGATCTGGCGACGGTGTTTCTGGAGCGTTGTCTGGAACTCTGTGTTGAAGGGGGAACATCGAGCATTGTTCTGCCGCAGAACTGGTTGTTTTTGACCAGCTACAAGAAATTTCGCGAGAAGTTGCTGAAAAGGGATATCTGGCATCTGCTGGCGCGTTTGGGGCCGGGGGCGTTTGAAACCATCAGCGGGGAGGTAGTCAAAGCGATTTTGATCAACCTGAGCCGAGGCAAGGCGGCGGGCAGTCATGGCGGGCTGTTTGCCGAGGATGGGCCTGGCGGAATGCTGCGGGGTGTGGATGTTTCCGAACCGCGCTCTGCGGCGGAGAAAGCGGCTGGGTTGCTGACTGCTGAGATTAAGAGTGTGGAGCAGGCGAAGCAGTTGGAGAATCCGGATGCGAGCATTACGCTAGATGAGCTCTTGAGTTCATCTTTAATCAATACAATTGCGCAACCTTACAAAGGTTTGGGTACTGGAGATGACCCACGCTATCGCAATAAGTTTTGGGAACTAAGCAGCACTAACGATTCTTGGATACTCTTTCGCTCAGCACCTGAGAAGACCCAAGCATGGGGTGCAGGGTATTCCGATTTGTTGCATTGGGATAATGGAGTTGGTGAATTATCAAAAAGTCCGACCGCGTATTTGAGGAATACGGAACAATGGTCTCAACGTGGAATTTTATTTGGAATGATGCGTCAACTTCCAGGTACGATTTATTCTGGCAGTGCTTGGGATACTACAAGCTGTGCGCTCATTCCAAAAGACCAAGACCACCTAGCACCTCTTTGGTGCTTTGTTGAAAGCGGAGAGGTTAGCAATGAGTTAAGATTATTCAACCAGAAACTCAGTGTTGAGGTGAATCACTTTGGACAGGTCCCCTTCGACCTCGATCTCTGGACCAAAGTCGCCGCAGAAAAATATCCCAACGGCCTGCCCAAACCCTACACCGACGATCCCACCCAGTGGATCTTCCACGGTCACCCCTGTGGTTCGGTTGTATGGGATGAAGAAAGCAAATGGACCGCCCACGACCCGTTGCGCACCGACGACAGCGTGCTGCAAGTCGCCGTCGCCCGTCTGCTCGGTTACCGCTGGCCTGCCGAGCTGGATGCGGAAATGGAACTGGCCGACGAACAGCGCGAATGGGTCAACCGCTGTGAAGCGTTGTTATCCCACGCCGATGACGACGGCATCGCCTGTATCCCACCGGTACGCGGCGAAGCTGCCGCCAGTGATCGGTTGCTCAACCTGCTGGCCGCCGGATTTAATCAGATAGGGGGAGAATCCTGGTCCAATGACATTTTGGCCGAACTGCTCAAAAACGCCAACCACGCCGGCAAAACCCTGGAAACCTGGCTGCGCGAAAAGTTCTTCACCCAACATTGCAAACGGTTCGGTCACCGCCCCTTCATCTGGCATATCTGGGACGGCCTGTCCGACGGCTTCGCCGCCCTGGTCAACTACCACAAGTTCGACCATAAACTGCTGGAAACCCTGATCTACACCTACCTCGGTGACTGGATCAGCCGCCAGAAGCAGGATATCGCCAGCGGTGTCGACGGCGCCCAGGAAAAACTCGCCGCCGCCGAAAATCTCAAAGAAAAGCTCGAACTGATTCTCGCCGGTGAAGCCCCCTACGATATCTTCATCCGCTGGAAACCGCTCGAACAACAACCCATCGGCTGGAACCCCGACCTCAACGACGGTGTGCGTATGAATATCCGCCCGTTTATGTCGGTCCCCGATGTCAAAAAGAAAGGCGCTGGCGTGCTGCGCGACAAGCCGAATGTAAAATGGGGCAAGGATCGTGGCAAAGATGTTGAGTCCGCCCCCTGGTATCACCTGTTTGGTGGGGATCGGATTAATGATCATCATTTGAGTTTGGATGAGAAGAGGGCAGCTCGGGAGGCCGCAGAATGAGTGCCGCTATCAAGATCGCCAACTGGGTCCAGAAGAAACCCATGATCTTGATTCGCTTCGATGAGGCGTTTTCAGAATCCCTACACAATTCGCAACAGGGATTTGAACATCTCACAATAGTAAAGCCGCACTTTATTTTTCAGGATTTCAAGTTGCCGACGCTCTGCTTGCTGGAAATTCAGGAACACAATGCAACCAAGTGTTACCTCGCTACTGCTACCCGCAAAATGGCAGTGAGTACGTTTGATTCCCGCCTGACTATCAAGAAGCTCCGCGCCATAAAGCAGGCTTCTCTACAGGCCATAGTGGAAAATATCAGCAATTCGCGAATGAAGAGCCTGCTGAGTGATCGCCTTCCAGGTGAGGGAGGCATCACAAGCCTTTCCCCTAAACTCAGCGCTCACCTGATTGAAATGCTGGCGGCGGATTCCGAGAACCAGCCCGCTCTGGATACTGCGTTCTCCCTTTTGCCGCAGTTGAGGCACGTACCCAATACCAACTGGGCACAGGAAAATGCCATTCAGTCGGCAATAGCTGCTTTTGGGATTCGGGGCAATGCCATGCCGGATCAGGTCGTCCTGAAGCGTGGTGTATCATCTGGCCTCAGTTTGATTGGATCTCACCTTTATGAGGACAACCTGGTGCATGCGGACGCATCACAGATACCAGGGTTCGATGCCATCGCTGCCGATGTGACAGGTCGTGCCGTTTTCCAAAAGCGTGACGAGCGACTGGTGATATATACTGCCAACAAATTGCCCTTGGAGCAGATGCTGGGTGTTGACCTTGTTTACATCAACGAAACCCGGGGCAATATCGTTATGATCCAATACAAGATGTTGGAAGAAGACAAACAAGATAATGACAACCGTGATTGGATTTTCCGGCCTGACCAGCAGTTGCACGATGAAATTGCCCGTATGCGGCTCCCTGATTTTGAAGGCTCCTTGAGCGATTATCGGTTGAGTCGCAATCCGTTTTTTTTCAAGTTTGTGAAGCGAAAGATCGTAGACGATTCACACCAGTCATTTCTTGTCTCTCTTGATCATTTAAATCAGATTCTTGCTGCTCCCGAATTTAGGGGTCCAAGGGGCGGAGTCCGACTCAGTTATGAAACCTTGGATGGAACCTATCTCCGAGAAGCCGATGTCCTCAGTTTGATCCGTTCTGGCTACATCGGAACGCACCGAGCCGAAACCGAGGTGCTGGCAACGATTATTCATGAGGTCGCCAAGGGAAACAGGGCCGTGGTGCTTGCATGGCAACAGAAGGTTCAAGGGGGCTAGTATGAGTAAACGGATTCGCCGAGTCGGCTCCATAAAAAGTGAACTTCTCAAAAAATCACGGGAAGCAGCTCTTGCTGCCGTGCAAATATTCAATAATCCGAACATCAGCTTCAAGTCGGAATCCTATGTGGTACTGATGAACATTGCGTGGACCTATCTCCTTCACGCCTATTTCCGCGACAAAAAGATCGAATACCGATATTTTCAACAGAATGGTAAACGACGTGAATTCGATAAAACCAAGCATGGCGCATACAAATACTGGGAACTAGAGCGCTGCCTAAATGATGCTAAATCCCCGATTGACAAGGATACAGCCAACAACCTTCATTTTCTCATTGGGTTACGTCATGAGATCGAACATCAAATGACCACCAGGATTGACGATATCCTGAGTGCCCGTTTTCAGGCGTGTTGTCTGAACTATAACGAATACATCAAGGAATTATTTGGAGAAAGCAACGGGATTGAAAAACACCTTTCATTCAGCCTTCAGTTCTCAACAATCTCCACTGAGCAAAAAGAACTTCTTGAGGAACATCGTGATCTCCCAGCGAATATTCAGGGATATATACATGACTTTGATGCCGGATTGTCTGACGATGAGTTCTCCAACCCACATTATGCCTACCGAATTCTGTTTGTTCCAAAAACTGCTAACCGGAAAGGGCAGGCCGACCGTGTGATCGAATTCGTTAAGAGTGATTCGCCTTTGGCCGAGGCAGTTAATAAGGAATATGCCGTCATTAAAGAAACGGAAAAGAAGAAATACTTGCCCAAGCAGGTTGTGGATTTGATAAAGGCAGAGGGGCATCCTAACTTTTCAATTCACCACCATACGCAACTCTGGCAATCTCTTGATGCTAAAGCTTCTGGTAAGGGCTACGGGTTTATGGTGGCTGGGAAGGTCTGGCATTGGTACGAACAATGGGTTGATGTAGTACGGAAACATTGCCAGGACAATAGAGGAAAATATACGTGAAATACGCGCGATATACCTGATAACAAGTGAAACATATATTGAAGCAAAGATGTAGACCCGTACTTGGGCATCACTTGGTTTAGCGCCGATCATATCAATGATCGTCATTTGAGTTTAGCGGAAAAAGGAGGCTCAACTATGAGCACCAGAAATTCTATAGAGCAGTTGACCATCAAGGGCTTCAAGTCCATACAGAACATGGAAAAGCTTCCGCTGTATAGACTGAATGTTCTGATCGGTGCGAATGGCGTGGGGAAAAGCAACTTTGTCTCTTTCTTCAGGATGCTTGGTGAAATGCTGGACCAACGCCTGCAGGTGTGGACTAAGAAGCAGGGTGGTGCGGACAGAATCTTGAGTTTTGGTGTGAAAGAAACTGAAGAAATTGAGGCCTATGTAAAATTTGGATTGAACGGTTACAAGTTCGCACTGGAGTCAACCGTTGAAGGAGGATTCGCTTTTACCAAGGAATCATTATTCTACAATGGCCCTTTTTATGGACCGAGCTGGGATCACTTAGGTTCTGGACATTCTGAGGCTTTGCTCAAAGATAAATTCGAGAAGAGTAACAGGGGAGATGTCTCTGATTATATTTACAGCTCCATCTCCAGTTGGAAGGTCTTCCATTTCCACGACACCAGTGAGACCGCCGGGGTTAAACGCTTGGGGGCTCTTCATGATGATGAATATTTACGTCCCGACGCTTCAAACCTGGCCGCGTATCTTTATCGGCTAAAGGATGATCACCCCGAAGTTTACGAAAAGATCCGTAAAGTCATTCGCCTGGCAATCCCATTTTTTGATGATTTTGTTCTCAAGCCGCGAAAGCTCTCGACAGAGGAAGAACAGATTCGTCTGCTCTGGCGTCAAAAGGACAGTGATTACTCATTATGGCCCAGTCAATTGTCTGATGGCTCAATCCGGTTTATCTGTCTGGCTACGGCTCTGCTGCAGCCGGACCCGCCCTCGACGATTATCATTGATGAGCCTGAATTGGGTCTTCACCCCTATGCCATTACGTTGCTGGGTGCTCTTTTACGATCCGCCTCCAGTCGGATGCAGGTCATTGTTTCAACCCAGTCGGTTCCGCTGCTGAACGAATTTTCAATTGATGATCTCATCGTTGTTGAACGTGAGGATGGGGCCTCTGTTTTCAAGCGTTGTAAAGAGGATGAGTTTGAGGACTGGCTTAAAGATTATTCCATCGGCGAACTGTGGGAAAAGAATATTCTTGGTGGGAGGCCTGGCAAATGAGGCGCATCCATATTGTTTGTGAAGGGCAGACCGAGGAAATGTTCGTTAAGGAGCTGCTTTATCCTCCTTTTCTGTCGAAGGGCTTGTGCATGGTTCCGGTTTTGATCGGTAAACCCGGACACAAAGGGGGAAATTTCCGTTTTGAACGGTTGTTGGCCGATGTTAGAAATCGATTACTGGGAGACCCGACAGCCTTTTGTACGACTTTTTTTGATTTCTACGGGTTGCCGAATAATTTCCCTGGGAAACAGGCAGCTGCAGACAAAGCCCGTTCGCAGGTGAAAGCACAAATTGTCTGTGATGCGATGGTTGCGAAATTAACCAGGAAACTGGGTGATGACGCAATGCACCGTTTCATCCCTTACATTCAGATGTATGAATTTGAAGCTTTGCTCTTCAGTGACCCAGACGGCCTTGCCAAAGGTGTTGAGTGTCCTGAGCTGAGTGATGGTTTCAACAAAATACGGAATTTATTCGACTCACCGGAATCGATCAACGACAGCCCCCGAACTGCCCCGAGTAAGCGGATTAGTAGCAAGGTTTTAGATTATGAAAAACCGATCTATGGATCTCTGGCGGCACTTGAAATTGGTCTTCCTGTTATGCGTCAAGAGTGCCCTCTGTTTGATGCCTGGCTCATACGATTGGAGGGGCTTGCCGATGAAGGTGAAACTGCATGAAAAAACAAGAAATACTTGGTCCGATTGCTGTTGGAGAAAATTCTAGCGTTGAGTTCAAACTTGATGATTTTGTCTGAGTGACTGTCGGTAAAGCGTCGGTAAAGAAGCCGAAAAGTGTCGGTAAAGACTTGGAGGATAGCGCAGATAGTCAGGAATATGACGAGAACATAGCGTCGGTAAAAGGAGATATTGTCTCTAAAACGTCGGATAAGGGCATTTCTGCAATTCTCAATAGCGCTAAAGACTTCTCACTCTGAGGATATCATTATTTTTGCACGCTAACATTCTTTATGTTATGGTGCAAAAGTCTAGTTAGGGAGCTGAAAGCTATGATGAATCTTCCAAGAGAGTTCGAGGGCTACGTATATGAAAACCTTGGTATCAAGGTCACGACAAAGAAGTGGTATGAGGAAAAACGGTTGCCCCTTTTTCTTCGAGACCTTTATAGCTTGTTTGAATGTGAGCTACTGGGCATTTCATATCTATTGGTGACCCCAAAAAGTGGCGAAGAGCAAACTCCAGCATCAGTCCGAAAGCATCTAAACCTGCTCCATGAAAAATGGGATAGAGAAATAATCTACCTGCACCCATCAATCTCAGCTTATAACCGGAAGCGCCTCATTGAGCAAAAAGTTTCTTTTGTTGTCCCTGGCAACCAGATGTATTTACCCTGCCTGGGAATTGATCTTAGGGAATATATCAAGAAACAACGCCTATCCAAAACCTCGAAATTTAGCCCATCGACTCAAGCTGTGGTTCTTTACGCACTCCACAACAAAATCACCAGTGAAGTAACACCTTCTAGCCTAGCTGAAGAGTTAGGCTATTCTCCTATGACCTTAACCAGAGCATTTGATGAATTGGAAACAGTTGGATTAGCTGAAGTAAAAATGGAAGGTCGTGAACGCGTTTTACGGTTTAATCTAGACAGGGGGCTGCTCTGGCAGAAAGCACAAAAACACCTGCGTTCTCCAGTGAAAAAACGTATCCTTGTACAAGCAATAGACAACCAATGGCCCAAAGCAATGGCAGGGTTAACCGCTCTTTCACACTACAGTATGCTTGCTGAGCCTCAGATTGAAGTTTATGCACTAAGCACCGAGCAGTGGAAAAACTTGAAACTTTCTGGTGATTTTATTGAGATTAGATTCCCTGAAGCTGGATCTTATGAAATCGAAATTTGGAATTATGCTCCACAGCTATTGGCACAACGGGACATTGTTGATCGTCTTTCCCTTTACTTAAGTTTAAAGAATAACAAAGATGAACGAATTGAATCTGCACTTGATGAATTGCTGGAGGGATTTGAATGGTAAAGGGATTAGATAGATTTAAAGAACATTTTAAGGGTTATTCTGATCGTTATGCCCTCATTGGGGGCAGTGCTTGCACCGTCGCAATGGAGGAAGTAGATCAAGATTTTAGAGCAACCAAAGATTTGGATATTGTTCTTTGCATTGAGGTTCTGGATCCAGAATTTGTTGTTAGGTTCTGGGAATTCATTAAACTTGGTGGCTATGAGAACAAACAACAAAGCACGGGAGAAAAAAGGTTTTATCGTTTCCACACGCCAACAGACAAGACATTTCCATTTATGTTGGAGTTGTTTTCTCGTCTCCCAGATGCGTTGAATTATAAAGGTCCTGGCCACCTAACACCCATACCTGTGGATGACGAAGTTTCCAGTTTGTCAGCAATCTTACTCAATGACGCTTACTATACTTTTATTCATGCTGGCAAAAGAAAAGTCGATGGCTTACCCATCGTGGGACAGGAACATTTGATCCCCCTTAAAGGTAGAGCTTGGCTTGACTTATCTGAGAAAAAGCAGCGTGGTGAAGCTGTGAAGAGTAGAGATATCAAAAAACATAAGCTCGATGTTTTCAGGCTCTACCGCATCATATCTCCTGATGTTCAAGTTGTCTTACCAGAAATGGTCAGAAACGATATGAATCGATTTTTGGAGGAAATGAAATCCCAGGAAGTTGATTTGAAAGCATTAGGCTTTAAACGTGGGTCTCAACTGGAAACTATTTTGATGGAGTTAAGAGAATTCTATGGTCTTGGTGATTAATAAACTATCACGAAGTATTCTCAGTGCTTCAGTCTTCAATCCTGAAGTCCAGGTTGCACCCGCATGTATCCTTTGGCCTGATCATGACCGTCAGTGGGAGGCTGTGATTCCTTTATTACAGGCCGAGCTGTCGGAGCTGTTTGTCTTGGGCGACTACGCTCCGGAGAAACAGATCGGTCCCGCTATTTGGCTACGCTGCGTCATTGCGGGTCAGATCGAGGGGATAAATCTTCCTGCAGACCGTACCCCGATCATTTACCTGCCCGGTGTCAGTCGTCAGGATCTACGTGCTGTCGAAGCCTGTCCTGACCGGCTGAAACCCTTGGCGGAGCTGCAGTACCGAGGCACGATCTGGTCGCAGATCAATGCCAAGGACTGGACGATTCTGGCGTTTTTGAAATCGGACCAGGGCGGGCTCGGGTTGGATGTTGCCCAGGATAATGCCACCAAAAATGCCATGCAGCTTGCTCTCCATCGCTTGTTGGATGAAGAGATTACCCTTCTGCGTGGCAAGCGTCTGGATAAGAATTTTTTCAACACCTTGCTGACTGGTGGTGATCCGGTCCGTGATCTGCTGCAGTGGTTGGACCAGGGAGATAGGTTTAAAGACAACCGCGAAGTGAACGAATGGCAGGCTTTTGCGGATGTCTGTAAAACTCAATTTGCCTTTGACCCGGAGAATGACGGTCAATTGGTCGGCGGTGCCAAGCTTGCGGGTCATGATGGCCCCTGGAAGGCGGTATGGGATCGCTATTGCGAAGCTCCTAAACGTTATCCGCAGATCTCGTCTCTGTTGCGAAAATGCCAGACTCCGGCATTCGATCTTTTTACCAATGCCGAAACTGCCGGTGGTTGGCCGCAGTGGAATGATGAACAGGAAGCGAGTCTGCGCAATGATTTGCTGGCGCTTGGCAAGCTCCCGAGCCATGAAGCACGTAATAAAATTATTGAGCTGGAAAAGATTCATGCGGACCGGCGGGAGCTGGTCTGGGCGGAGTTGGGTGAAGCACCGCTGGCAAGGGCTCTTGAGTCTTTGGCACTCCTCGCGGAAACGACCCGGCAAAGTTTGGCGGCGGGGACCCTTGCCGATATGGCTGCCGGTTATCGATCGCAGGGCTGGCAAGCGGATGATGCGCTGCTGAGTGCTCTTGCGCAGGTCGAGAATGAGCAGGATCTGGCGATTATCTCCTCGACCATCCGTTCGCTCTATCTCCCCTGGGCGGAGGAGTCCGCGTGCTACCTGCAGGAGATCTGGAAAAACTATCCACCCATGAAAGTGCATGGGTTGGATTCTGGCCCGACACCTGATTGTGTGGTTTTTGTTGATGGGCTGAGGTTCGATTGCGCCAGACGGCTCATGTCTCTTTTGGAGCAGCAGGGCTTGACCGTTGATGCCGTGGAGAGATGGGCCGCGCTGCCCAGTGTGACCGGAACCGGCAAGCCTGCGGTTGCTCCCTTGATTCGCGAAAATGTGATTGCTGAAGAGCCCGAGCCCTACAACTTTGCCCCCTTGACTCCGCATCAATTTAAAAAATCACTGAATAATAATGGCTGGAACATTCTGGGGAAAAAAGAGGTGGTACCGGCTCCAGATTCTTTAGATCCGGCGCGATTGTGGGTGGAGTGTGGAGATCTCGACCACGAAGGGCATGACCGGGGTTGGAAGCTTGCACGTCAAATGGATCTTCTGCTCAGGGAAATTCAGGAGAGGATTACTGTTCTGGTTGAAGCAGGTTGGTCAAAGATCCGTATTGTGACCGATCATGGCTGGTTGTTATTGCCGGGTGGTTTGCCAAAGACGGATTTGCCGAGCAGTGTTGCGGAGACGAAATGGGGGCGTTGTGCGGTCATTAAGCCTGGAGCCAGCAGCAGCGGGCTTGAAATCCCCTGGCACTGGAATCCGAACCAGCATTTTGCTCTGGCTGACGGCATAAGCTGTTTCCGTAATGGTGAAGAATATACCCATGGCGGCATCAGTTTGCAGGAATGTCTGACTTTGGAGTTGACCGTCACCGGCAATCAGGAGAGCTGTTCCTCTTCAGTTGTTTCTATCACTGATGTTGTCTGGAAGGGACTGCGTTGTACCATCGCAGTTGCGGATAATTTTGCCGGTTTGTCGCTGGATATTCGGATGCAACCAGGTAATCCCGATTCCAGCGTTGTCGTCGGTGTGAAAACGTTGAAAGAGAATGGAACGGCCTCTGTGGTTGTTGAAGATGAGGAGCTTGAAGGAAGCGCTGCGACCCTGGTCTTGATTGACGGAAATGGGAAATTAGTGGCTCAGGCTGCCACGGTGATAGGTGGAGGTGGAAAATGATAGAACTGGACCCGGTCGACAAACAGGCAGCCACTGTACTTGAAGGGTATCTGGTGCGGAAGGATCTGGTCCGAACCTTCAGTCGCCAGTTTCCTGTACCGACCTATGTGGTGGAATTTCTGCTGGGACGCTATTGCGCCAGTATCGACCAGGAAGAGATCGACGAGGGGCTGGAGATCGTTAAGCGTCAACTGGCCAATCGCACGGTAAAGGCG
>JAKIUD010000023.1 GCA_021647765.1 Desulfuromusa sp.
CAGTACTCTACTGATATCAGCATATCTCTGAAATTCATCGAGAAAGAGGATGAATAGTTCACGTTGATCGACCCGGTAGCCATTCAGCTTCAACGTGTTCAGAAGATTTTCGTAGGTACTGACTTGTTCATAGTGAGAATAGATATCCAGGTCAAGCATGAGACAAGTATGTTCATTCTCAAACTGATCATGAAGGCGACGCATTAAGGTGGTTTTGCCAACCTGACGTGGCCCGATTAGAATTGTAATTTTATGATTATCTTTCTGTTGCTCCAGTGTCGGATAAATATATCTGCTTTTATACATTATGGTTCCCCTCTGCATACGGAATAGGAACTAACACCCAGAAAAAGATATGCTATTCCGGAGTGGATGTCAAGAATAGTCTTTTCGACACACAATACCTTGAAATGTACCCATAAATTTTAGATAGTAATACCATACGACTAAAGGAGATCACTTATGCCAAAAAATACGAGCGTCACCTTGGGTCCTCATTTTGAGGATTTTGTCGGACAGCAAGTTAAACATGGTCACTATGGCTCTGTGAGCGAAATGATACGTGCGGGTCTGCGGCTTCTGGAAGAGAGAGAAGCTAAGCTAAGCTAAGCTAAGCTGAGCTGAGCCTGCTACGCAGGGCTCTTTCCGAAGGAGAGAATAGTGGCTCTACCAATTACTCTCTCGAGGGATTGATACAGGAACTTGATGCTGAGAATTTGAGATAATGGCAATCTTTACCCTCACAAAAGCAGCCAGAAGTGACCTGAAGGATATTGCCCGATTCACACAAAAGCGTTGGGGACTTGATCAGAGAAACAAATATCTGACAACACTGGATGATTGCTTTCACCAACTTGCAAGTAACCCTGCCATAGGGAGGGCTTGCAATGAAATTAAAGTCGGATACTACAAATTTCCGGCAGGAAGCCATATGATTTTCTATCGTAAAAATGACGATCTAAAAATCAAGAGAGTACGCGTTCTCCACGAAAACATGGATATTGAAATGCAATTTTCAAAAAGTTAATAACAAAAGACTGTAATATCTGCTTTATGGTCACTCCCTCCTTTTTTGCTGAAATGCGTAAATATTCCACTGGCAATCCAGGATGTTCCAGGATATCAAGCCTCTGTCGTATCAAATTTCAGAGTGGCTTCATGATCCCACCCACCACTTATAAATAAACGTTCCAACCGCCCCGAAAATTATCAACTCCAGGATAAACAGCCAGAGGACAAACTTTTTCTTGCCTTTTCGTGCGCGAAGCTTCTCTGGCATAAACTTGTTGAAGTCCTCAGACATATTGTCCCAAGCTTCCTTAAAAATACTTTCTTGTTGCTTTTTTTTACTCATATTGAGCTGACCTTACACGTTGAATAGGAAATGGCAAATATCGCCGTCCTCGATAATGTAGTCCTTACCATTCAGTTGCATCTTACCGGCTTGTTTAACTCCCAGTTCGGATCCGGCAGCCATTAGATCATCGTATTTCATCACCTCGACCCTGATGAAGCCACGTTCGATATCACTGTGAATCTTGCCACCAGCCACCGGTGCACTGGAACCCTTGCGAATGGTCCATGCTCGACATTCATCCTCGCCAGAGGTGTAGAAACTCATAAGACCCAAAGCATCATAAAGAGCGGCGTTGATCCGTTCGAGGCTGGGCTGAGTAATTCCCATGGCTTCCATGAATTCCAAGCGTTCTTCTTTGTCATCGATGACTGCAATCTCACTCTCAATTTTGCAGGAAATAGTAAATACACCGGAGCCAAAATCCTTACCGATATCATCCTCGGAGACGTTATAAGCGAAAAGCAGTGGTGTGCGGGTCACCAGATCCAGACTTTTGATCAGCTTTTCCTCGTGGGGTTCAAGCATAATCGTACTCAGGAATTTTTCTTCTTCCAGAGCACTATTGAATCGCTGGAGAATCTCTTCTTCCAGGATCTGCTCTGTGGTTTGGCCACCTTTCTTTTCCTTGGCAATTCGTTGCAGACGAGTCTCCACTAACTGCATATCGGCCAAGAGCAGTTCAGTTTCAATCATTGCCCGGTCACGCTCCGGGTCTACTGATCCGGAGGGGTGAAAGATATCGGGTGAGTCGAAGTCTCGAATGAGCAGGCAAAGAAGATCGCAGCGCCGAGCCGGATCCATCCAGAGACGTGATGTGCCACCACTATCGGTGATGTCGGGACAGAGGACAAACTGGTTTTCGGCGTAAGTCGTTTTATCAGGTTGATATAAATTCGTCAGGGCATCTACCCGAGGATCTTGGAGAGATGCGATTCCTTCAATGGACTCGCCGGATTTGCGAGCAGTGGGAACGGGACGACCGGTAAGCAGGGTGAACAGAGTTTTCTTGCCCGTCTGAGCTAATCCCATTATTGCAATTTTCATAAAATACTCCTTCCGCAAGCACGTGTTTTTTCTCGATCACTGCAATTATATGATAACAGATTGGAGCAGAAGGGATGATGGATTGCAATGGGGAAGTGTCGATACCGATCAACCAAATCAATTGTGGTTGAGAAACTTTATCTAGCGCTTCGGGGATCCCCTATCTGAAGGTAAGCAAGGAGAAGTGTACGTGTAGCTCCAACCAGTTGAACAACAAAAAAGCACTTTCTTTGCGGAAAGTGCTTTTTTATTTTCAAACTCAAGAATATTTATTTTAGCGCGCAGAGCTACTGCCCCTCCATCGCTAATACCTTTTTTTCCATCAGCGCCAGCAACCCCTCATATCCATCCCGACGGATAATTTCACCATAACTGGAGCGGTAATTTTTGATCAGGCTCACCCCCTCTATCACAATGTCAAACACCTGCCAACTACCATCCCGATAAATCATTTTATACTGAACGGGAATTTCCAGTTCAGCAGAAATAATCGCGGTATCAACAATTGCCTTATCATCTTTTACTCTTTGTTTCAGATACTTAACCGTTCCACCCGAATAATCTCCGATTCGATTGAGATATGTCCCTTCAAGAACCTTGACAAACAGATCCGAAAAACGTTGCCGCTGATCTTCTGTAGCATCTTTCCAATAAGAACCTAATGTCCGGCGAGACATCGACTGCATATTCAGATACTCCTGAACCCGACCACTGACCTGAGCTTTTTTTTCTGCAGGGCTCATGCCAGGGTTCTGTAAAACTCCCAGGATAGAATCCACCATCTGTTTAACCCGCGCCTGTGGCTGTGGCAGGGCAAAGCCTGAAACAGCAAAAGACAGTATCAACAAACCACTTATAAGTATTTTTTTCATCACTAGAATCCAAACCAGTCAAAAGGATTAAAAAAATCACCATCAAACAACGGTCCTTCAAATATATTTATATTATAGGTGTCTTCACCAACCTGAGCCAGTCGGCGTTGCGCATAAGCTGCCCGAATAAACAAATAAGGATCAATAGAGTCCTGAACAATCCCCTCATAGGTATCCCGATCAAGAGATAAACGAGTCTCTGCATCAAGAAATTTCACCCCTATAAATTCACGAGTTTCTAAATTGGCATATCTAAACGGATCGGCAAATGAATCAACAAAAACGCCAGTACCATCACGTAAACTTGAAGGGCCAACAATAGGTAAGACCAGATAAAATCCGTGCCCAACTCCAAAATGACCAAGTGTCTGACCAAAATCTTCAACACTTTTCTCAACCCCGGCCACAGATTCGGCCGGGTCAAATAATCCAGCAATCCCAAAAGTTGTGTTGATAACAAAACGGTAGATTTCGGTACTGAAATCCCGAAACTTCAATTGCAACAGTGCGTTTCCGGCTCGAATCGGGGTGGCCAGATTGGAGAAAAAATTTCCGACTGAAACCCGGACAGGTCTTGGAAAAATAAAACGATACCCTTTAGCTATTGGTTTAAATGCGTAAAAATAAAGTTTGTCATTAAACCAGAAAACCCCCCGGTTGAACGGTTGAAACGGGTCTGAAATAAGTTTTTCTGCAACCGCAGTGCCAGCGGAAAAATCATCTCCGAAATCGGCTTCAAAATCATCAAAGGACAGATCGTCCGTCTGTTCAGATGACGCTATCGTCATTATACCCTGGTTGTTATAATTTTCGATCTGCCTGGCTGTAGCAAATACAGACCCAACTAGAACAAAATAACCAGCAAACAATAGTGTAAAAATACGTAACAACATTAAATTTCCCCCAAAAAACTTATCCGGTTTTTTCAACCACAAATAAAAATGGTGCTTGTGGCCGATTACTCACTTTCATCTGTAAAACATAAAAATTTGGATCTTGAAGCTCACTAAAGTATTCACTAACCGCATTTCCCTCTTCTGTTCCTCCAGTGTGTCCAGGGTAAATAACCACCGCCATACGCCCCCCTTTAGCCAGTAAAGAACAAGCCTGTTCTAAAGCCAGTACGGTTGTTTCGGGTTGGGTGATAAGCCCCTTATCCCCTCCGGGAAGATAACCAAGGTTGGCAATAATCCCTTTTGGTGACGCAGGCATCATCCTGGCAAAATCAGCATGGCTTATCTGCAACAGGTCGACCCCGGAATCACGTTCTGGAGGCTGGATATCCTGCTGCTGAAGTCTGACCTGAGCTCCTGCTGTAACCATTCGTTCTTGCGTATCTAACAATGCCTGAGCCTGAATATCAAACCCAATCACCTGCCCGGCCTTACCGACCATTTGAAATAGAGCCAAGGTATCCTGCCCGCTCCCGGCAGTTAAATCAGCCACAATATCCCCCGGCTGAACAACTTCTGCCAGCAGATCCTGTCCCCATTGCACCATCCGGGTTAAAGCATGTTTCACGAATTGGCAACTTTCAGCTTGGCCTCAATCAATTGTCGATGTGAGAGACCAATCAAAGCCCCTAACTGGCGCATCAGCGCCTCTTCATAGCAATCCAACCGCCCATCAGCATAAACCAACTGCCAGACAGCTTCAATAATCTGTTCCTTTTCCGGCTGTGAAAATGATTTGTTGATCTCCCGGGTAAACTGGTGCAGATCATTACTTTCTTTCCGGGTCTCTTCCGCTAACGTCAGTAAGTCTGCCAGGGATTCTTCAGACACAGCAAAATGCTCCATGAGTAAAGTTCCCAATAAATCCTGTTCAGTCTGATGAAATTTACCATCTGAGTATGCCACTTCCAGCAACAGAACCGCCGCCGCCAGTGGAATACGATCTTGTGAAGCTGAATTAGCTTGCTCTGTTGGCGGTGCAAAAATTTGTAACAATCTCTTTAACATCTCTTTATTCCTTCAATTTTTGATGTTTTCGTAAAAACACCATTAATTTTTATAGCTGATGACCCGTGCCTTTTCCAGAGTAATCATTCCCCCCAGCAACATCTCATCAAGCTGAGGGATAATGCTTTCTATCTTATCTTCGCGATCAACAACTTCGATAACTAACGGCAAGCTCTGCGATAATCTCAGCAAACCGTCTGTGTGCAAAACTGAATTTGCCCCGAACCCAGCAACCCCTCTCAGCACTGTTGCTCCAGCAAAACCTTTTTTTCGAAACATCTCCAGCAACACTTTATAGAGAGGCTTATTTTCACAACGATCTGACTCACCGATAAAAATCCGCATCAGGGTCTGTTCCCCTTCCAGACGTTGCATCCAAAACTCCTTTTATTAAGTTAATTGACGGGCAACCAGTGCCCCCAAGAGGGCAAAAAATAAACATAACACAATATTCAACACAATATTAAGACCTGCCTGCCAAAAGCTACCGTCTTCCAACAGCCGCAGAGTTTCATAGGAAAAAGTTGAAAAAGTCGTGAATCCACCCATAAAACCGACGCTCAAACCAATCCGGATTTCTGACGATAAAAGGGTACTGCGCAAGCCAAAAACCATCAACAGAGCAAGCAAAAAAGAACCAACTATATTGACAAACAGGGTGCCATAAGGCAGATTGCGCCCGACTAGCTGATAAGTCCAACCCGAAGCCAGATAACGCACAACACAACCGAACCCGCCGAAAATACCAATATAAAACAGCTGCATACCAATTCCATACGATAGGACACTAATAAAACTCGTTTATTATCAGTTAAAAATTAGCAATTGTCAATCAACATATCAGATCGAAGAGAGTTCTTTTGGCAACACAGGATGGTAAGATTGATTGACAAACTTGATCAGATTCCGTAGCTTCTTGAAATCAATTGCTACTCCAAAGGGACAAACATCGATGAAACAAACTTATAAGTATCTTTTACCTGTCTTGATCTGCCTGTTTCTTGCCGCCTGCGGTGGATCTAAAGTTAAACCACAAAACTCTGCGGAAAAGTATTTTCAAGAGGGTGAACGCTATTTTGAAAGCAATCTCTATGACGACGCCATTGCCTCATGGGAGAAGGTCAGAGACACCTTCTACTCCCCGGAATTGAGCATGCTCGCCGAATTAAAAATTGCTGAAGCTTATTACGTCTCCAAGCGTTATGAAGAGGCCGCTACCGCCTTTGGTGACTTTTTGAAACAGCACCCGAACGACTTTCGTGCGGCTACCGTTCTCTACCGCATGGGACTCAGTTACTACCAGCAGATATTATCACCTGACCGTGATCAAACCAGCACAGAAAAAGCACTGCAAAGTTTTCAAGAACTGGTTCGCCGCTTTCCCAAAGATTCCAATGCCCAGGAAGCAGGATATTTGATTCAGCGCTGCAAAACCAGATTAGCAGAGCACGAAGTTTACGTCGGTCGGTTTTATCTGAAAAGAAAACAGTACCAACCCGCCATCAACCGCCTGGAAGGTATTCTGGAATCTTTCCCCGATTACTATTACCGTGATGAGGCCTATTTTTACCTTGGTAAAGCCTACCTTGAAACGGCACAACCAGACAAAGCTAAACATGTCTTTAACCAGTTGATCGAAGAATTTCCAGGGAGCGATTATGTTGAAGATGCTCAGAAACTGCTGAAAAAAGAAAGCTAACAATCGATAAATACAACCGCATCAAAACCGGAACTTTTACGTCAATGGCTCACGGTTTTTTATGACCCAATTACCAGAAATGATAATTTAATCCTTGTGACTATATTTTTCCTTGACTTGATTGATCGCAACATTATATAAGAAACGCTGTTCTTATAATGCAGGTTTAATAACTATTCTGGTGGTCTTTTCATCTTTTTAAAAATCTGCTTAACCTCTGAGTATTACAGTTAAAATCATTTTTTTTATGTTTCAAAAAGCCATTTCTAACTGCTGTTTTAACAGCACATCCAAGGTGGTACAAAAGTATCGCTGAATCATTTACAGGAGGAGAGAGAATGTCCGATTTCGGAACACTTGAAAGTCGAGTCCGTCGTAAGTCGCTTCTTAGCAAAGTAGTACCTGCAGAGGATTGTATCCAGCACTTCAAGTCAGGCCAGAACCTTCTTTGGTCTGGCTTTACTCCAGCCGGCTATCCCAAAGCAGTT
Organism: Desulfuromusa sp.; assembly: GCA_021647765.1. GTDB lineage: Bacteria > Desulfobacterota > Desulfuromonadia > Desulfuromonadales > Geopsychrobacteraceae > Desulfuromusa. The sequence goes on from JAKIUD010000023.1 coordinate 7,422, forward strand.
CCTATGGCATTAGCTGACCACGTAGAAGCCAACAATCTGCAGGGCAAGATGAAGTTCAACCTCTTCATTGGCGCTTCGGTTGGCGCTGAAACTGAAGATCGCTGGGCGACCCTTGATATGATTGACCGCCGCTGGCCCTACCAGACCGGCAAGAACATTGCGAAAGGAATCAACGCAGGTCGTATCCGCATGGGCGACAAACACCTTGGCCTGTTTGCTCAGGATATCAGCTACGGATTCTACACTGAAAATGGTCGTTATGATGTTGCTATTATTGAAGTTTCCGACATTAACGAAGATTGCGGTCTGGTTCTAACCTCCTCTTGTGGTATCATCGCTGAAGCGATCAACCTGTGTGACAAAATTATCATCGAAGTCAACACTGGACAGCCTTCATTTGAAGGAATACACGATATTCACATGCAGCAGAAGCCACCACATCGTGCTCCATTCCTGATCACCGAAGCTCACACCCGTATCGGTACTCCGTACGTCCCGTGTGACCCGGACAAGATCATTGCCATTGTTGAGTCAAAGCATCGAGACAAAGGTCGTGCTTTCGCTGGTCAAGATGACACTTCCGACGCAATTGCCGGTCACCTGATGGAATTCTTTACTCACGAAGTAAAAATGGGTCGTTTACCAGAGAATCTACTGCCATTGCAGTCTGGTGTCGGTTCCATTGCAAATGCGGTTGTTGGTGGCCTTGCCAATGGTCCATTTACCAACCTCAGCGTCTTTACCGAAGTTCTTCAGGATACCATGCTTGATTTCTTCGACAGTGGCAAATTGAACTTCGCATCAGCATGCTCACTGTCTCTCTCAGAGGATCCCGGCTTCCCGCGCTTCTTCGACAACTGGGATAAGTATTTTGACAAGATTGTTCTGCGCCCGCTGTCGATCTCTAACTCCCCTGAGCCAATCCGTCGGCTCGGTTGTATCGCCATGAACACTCCGGTTGAATTTGATATTTATGCACACGCCAACTCAACTCTGGTTGGTGGTACCCGGATGATCAACGGCCTCGGTGGTTCCGGTGACTATTTACGTAACGGCTACCTGAAAATTATGCATTCACCTTCAACGCGTCCGAGCAAAACTGATCCACTTGGTATCACTTGTGTGGTTCCAAAAGCTCCTCATGTTGACCATACTGAACATGATCTTGATGTTCTGGTCACAGAACAGGGTCTGGCTGATTTGCGTGGTGTAGCTCCTAAAGAGCGTGCTAAACTGATCATCGAAAAGTGTGGTCACCCTGAGTACAAGCCTATCCTGAACGATTACCTGGAAATGGCTTCTAAAGATTGCCTCGCCCGTGGCGTTGGTCACGAGCCTCAGTTGTTTGATCGTGCCTTCAAAATGCAGCAAAACCTTGCTGAAAATGGCACTATGCGGATCAAAAACTGGGACATCAAAGTCGATCTTTGCGAATAGTTTCGATACTATAAATTGCAATAAAATGGCTCCGCTGGTTTTCCGGCGGAGCCATCTTTTTTAATCAAAATCAAAAATGTTGCCCCTTCCCTCTTGATAGGGGAAGGTTGGAATGGGGGTAGATTGTTGCTATTCGCCCCTCTCCCACGTCGGGGAGAGGGAATTTTATACAGCGGAAGATTAGTGCCAATCAGGTTGTTTATTCTCTACCAGACCGATTCGCGCATATAAATCAGTCTTTGGTTGCCTTTAAAAATACCAAAGGTCGCCTTGGCGGTCGGATTATTGCCACCCGGCTTCAGCCAACTGAGTCCGCTGGCATCTAGGTCGTAAAGCAAATCAACGCTGCCATCATTCCCCACCCCCGAAGCACTTAAACTCAAGCTATTCCCCAGCCCGGAAAACAATATTCCATTTCCAGAAACTGTTGTATCACCAGACGCCAGATGTCCCTGATAATTACTGAAGGTTAAGTTCAGAGAAGCATAAGCGGAACAGTTATCCAGAGAATTAAGGACAAATCCAGATCCATTGTAATATTCAGTCAGAACTGGAATCGTCAGTGGTAGAGTTTCCGGACCATAGGCATTCTGCAATTGCATGCGGCCGTAGCGGATGTCTGTACCTGCTGGTAAAAACAGACGGGGCAACCCGGTCGCAGAAATACCATCACTATCGGAGATTGAGACTACGGAAAGCTGGATATCACTGGTAAATGGCGCAACCAGAGCATTAGGATCACGCATATAGGTAAATTGATCAGCACCAAGAGTAAAATTGAGAGTTCCATCACCATTGGCATTAAGACTGCTGGCAGCAGGTGTCCAGGTTATATTCAGCAGTGTTACCGTATCAGCACCAAGGTTGCTGGCGTCAGCGTTCACTGCCGGCATACTGATCTGGGTGGCAGGGTCTGTCAGCTTAACAAAATCATCACGATAGTTAACGGTCGCGTTTCCAGCACTGCCAGTTGCGGTGATCAACATTTCGGGGAAATCAGGAGCGGCGTAGCTGAAAGATTGCCCCGTATAGGTAAATCCGCTGCAGCCATCCTGCAAAACGCCATTATTCACGACTGAAGTCACAAAATGATCCGGGGTGAAACGGCCGATATTTGCGGACGTTGCCACCGGCAAAAATGCGCCGAGATAATTTGGCGGGGTGGCGGTAAACGTATAGACCCCGACCTCAGAAACAGTCTGATTACTAATGACATGTTCACCATTATCTGCTGCCGCGACATTGATAGATGGGACACTAATATTGCCAGCACTTCCTCCTGAAGGGGTAACCAAAGTATGGGTTAGCGGAATCGAACTCAGTTGAAAATTTTGCGTTGTTGAGTTGCCACTGCAGTAATCTGTATCACCAGTCGATTCCCAACAGACCCCTTTGACTTTGAGATTAAATACCTCGTCCACCCGTTTAAATACTGAACACGATCCGTTGCCCGCAGCACACTCTGCACCGGCATCATCTGTATAAATGCACAAACCAACTGGCCGAGCGATAAAGCTATCGGCGCCCAGCATCACCAGCCCAGCTTCTTCTGCACCGATACCATCATAGCGTGCATTCAGCTGCATTTGCCCGGCATCGGGATAATTTACAGTAAAGTTAGTCGCTGCATTGGCATCAAAATTCAGGGATACACCGGTTCCTGGACTTGCAACCGCAATATTTGTTCCGCTCAGAGAAATCTGTTCCGTTCCACTCGCAGGATTGACATAAGTGCTCCAGAAATTGACCGTTTTATTGGCATTGGCAAAACCGCCATCGGCAATACAAGCCTGGGTCGTATCATCCATCCGGACCGCCTGAATCGATATACTTGATGAGGTTTGACCGGAAGTGAGATCCGGCACAGCAAAAATAAACCCGGAATCATAGAAATTAATATAGCAATCCCCTTCGACGCCTGAGTCAAAACATTTGTATCCATTGGCTGGGATAGGGTTAGGATTTGCCAGACCCAAGGTTACAGCCCCCGGTAGAGTCTCGCGTAGTTGAAAACTCTGGTGCCCAGTGAATGTCTGTGTATCGCCACCGATCCAGGTTGGCGGATTTGCTGTCGCAGGTATCATTGTGACTGTAACAGGAGCGACAGATTCGCTCGTACATGCGGCATCAGAACACGCCCTGAGCGTTATATCGGAGTGCTGGCAAGTCAGGCCGACTCCGGTGTGTTCAATGCGAAGATGATCAAAACCACAAACTTGACATCCCGAACGACTTTCAGCAAAAAGGGCCTCTATATCGGCTTGAGAAAGTGCCTCAGGCATAATCCTCATTTCATCCAGCATTCCCTTATAAACTTTCAATACAGAAGATCCAGTATATAGATTACCTATATATAAATTTGAATTGTAATCAGGAATAGTTGTGGATGATTCAGCAGCAACTTTATCGAGAACTCCATTAATATACAATTTTGCTCTCTCATTCACAGGAAGGCTTCCATCAAACACCACTGCAAAGTGAGTCCATGTATCTTCGGGGATAACCGTGTTTGAAGCAAAGCGGTTATTCGTTGTATCCAGATCAACGTAGATTCTTCCATCTCCCACTGAACTGTAAAAAAACACCCCATATGCAACCTCTGACGAATAGGTATTTCTTTTGGAGACAATACCTCGTGCGTTCCCTGTTGGCGGTGGAATTCTGATATCCTCAGGGTTGATCCAGCCCGCAATCGTCAGTGCTGCAGTATTATCAAACAGATCAGAATCGTCAATTTCAATATAGTCATCAATACCATCAAAATAGGCTCCATTACAGATTTTTCCGGTATCAATAGCAAGAGGTCCGTTCAACACACTTCCATCAAACCCGTTGCCACTATCGTCAATAACAAAATTTGTCTCTGTGCACAGATCAAAACGGTACTCGGCGACTGGAGATATACATATCCGAGTTGTATTTTTCAAGGCGATAATCTGCGCCTCAGTCAGTGCACCATCATGAACTGCGACTTCATCAATATTTCCGACAAAGTGAAAATTAGAGCCAGATTCACCTGAAGAATTATTTTCGCCCCCCATTGAGGCATCACCAACATCATATCCCCATGATCCGGTGTAAGTATCGGAAACTGCAGCCATCTGGTTACCGGCTTGATCGTAAACATAGATTCTTTTTGTATTGTTGGAGATATCAGCAACGGCGGCGACAAAATACCAGGTATTGTTTGCCACAACATTTGGGGTATCAAGAATAATCGGGCTGGTGCTCCGTGAAAAAAACCTGACTCGACCTGTTCCTCCATCACCTAAACTGAAACCAAAACCCTGAGTGTTATTCGGGTCATCAATCAAAATCCGCTGTCCAGAACGGGTATTATCAGTCGTTCTGATCCATGCAGTAATTGTATAATCAGTCGTCAGATTAGGGTACCCTGAAGGTAGAGCAACATAATCATCAACACCGTCAAAAACACCGTAGTAACAAGTTCCAGGGTTTCCGGGGATTGCCGGTGAAATGGCCTCTGTCGTCGGACCATTTGTTGCTGTTGCATGATAATTATTTCCGCTATTATCGTTGACCTCCCCTGCAGCCCCAACCCAGAGTGCTTCATCAAACTGATAAAATACTTCAGCTGAAGAAGCTATCTCTGCACAAAAAAGAAGGAAGGCACAAACAACCCCACAAACAATAGCGGCTTGCAGTGACGCCTCGAAGGCTTTCTTTATTAAAAAAATCATCAAGGAAATCCAACCTTCATCTCAGCCCGACGGGAAACATAATCGGGTGAACCGTAACTGCCAAAAGTCGCTGTTGCACCAATTCGATAGACATCATACAACCCGATCGATCCTTCAGTGAAAGACTGGCTGGAACAGGATACGTTGACAACAAAATCCTCGATAGTCATGGTTCCATTACACGAATGCCCCACACTGGCTTGAGCCGCCCCCCACTCCAAACCACTTCGAGCCGCCTGATAAGCTCGCGCTCCCTGCAAAGCCAAAACACTGCTGGAACTCTGTACGCCAATCAAGCGCATCATTGCCACACCCAGCAATGCCAGCACAACCACAATGAAAATTGCCTGCACCAAAGTAAATCCAGAATTATTTTTTAAGATAGAAAGTATTTTCATGGTGCATTCACCACATGAGCTTGATGTAGCAGAGTCATTGTTTCTCCCTCTTCCGACAGAGAAAGCTCCAACGTTACCAACCCTGCCCGTTGACTGGCGCCAGGATCGTAACTGAACTGACAGCTGCTGATACTGCGGGCAACTAGAGAAGGGTTGGTTAACGATGTGGTTGGTTGAGTTGGACTGAGGCCATAGCCACTATAACGGTTCAAGTCCCCCCCCTCACACGCGTAGGTCACCGGTTGATCAATAACGAAAAAGCGCTGGTATGGAGAAGCGTTGGCAAAATTGAAACCGGGAGAAAGATTGATATGCGCCGGCGTACTTCCTGTACCAATCACCGCCATGTTATCAGGAGTTATTGCATAGACATTTCCAGATATTCCACTCGTGGAGATATTGTAGACAACCAGTCTCCGCCCTGGGGATGGAGCAACGTGCAGATCACCCAGCACATCGAAACCGCTATCAACAACGGTAAAATCGAGGGTATCTCCCGATCCGGCATCGAGATAGCGCCGATAACGACCACCGTCAACGGTATTCACCATTTCCAGATATTGACCGGAAGGATCAATCCGGATACTGTTCGGTAAGGCATGGCGGATGTCACGCTGCATGCGGCGCAGAGAGATTTCTGCTTGATCAACCAATCGGGTACGACGCGACAGATCAATATAACCAGTGATTGGGGCAACAATAAACTGTCCCCCAAGTGCGGCTAGAATCCCGGCAATCACAATCACCACAACCAGTTCGATTAAAGTAAAGCCGGATGCTGAAGTTATTTGTCGCGGTAACACCATCTGCACCTTAGTAATTCGCCCGATAGCCGTTTATAGTCAGTTTTTCCCCGGCGGGATCGGTCACAGTTACATCTATTTTCAACCCGGAAACTTCGCGTCCTGACGGACCATAATTCTGTGGGACAACACTGACATTGACCGAGTAATTTTCCAGCCCACTGATCGCATTGCCATTTTGGTCATGTGCCCCGCTATCAGTCAAACCATTGTAATCATCGACATCGTCAAACAATGCCCGACTCGCTTCACCATCAGCGTCAGGGTCAGTGTAATTTTTCAGGGTAATTTCTTCCATATAGGCTTCGGCAATGACAATTGCCTGTTGCCGTAACACTGGATCAGCAGAGTGGAGGGTGGTGTAGTTAATAACCGTCATAACACCGACCAGGGCAACAGAAATAACCACCATCGCCACAATCAATTCAATCAGGGTAAAACCTGAATCTGAAGACAACAAACCTCCCCTCTCCTGGTGGGAGGTGATTGAGAGGAGGGAGAAGTTATCGATTAATATTTCACCCTCACCCCAACCCTCTCCCATCAAGGGAGAGGGAGCTACTCTATATTGATCACATATGTTCATTGTGCATCCACATAGCCGGTTTCAGCAATCACGTTAAAACTTTCGGTGTTGACGGTGACTGCTACAGCACTGGAACTACGCCCCATGGCATCAAAAATAAAACTGCTCGGAGTTGCAGACATGCTTACACCTGAAATGCTATGACTCGTAACCGGGTGATTGGTAATCGTTGCAAAAGCGCCCGAAGTACAATCAGTTGAATGTTGTTGAAGAGCATAACTGTTACTTGAAAAACTCACCTGAACGTCACACCCACTGGCAACCGCCAGTTTCTGCGCATAGCGAACCGCTCCAGCAACTTCATCATAGGCCGCACGAGTGCGATAATCGTCAATATTAAAAAAGCGGGGCAAGGCAACAGCAGACAAGATTCCCAGCAAGATCAGGATGACAACCATTTCAAGCAGGGTAAACCCTGATGATCGCTTGATCAAAGGTACGGAGGTATTATTCAATGCTTTTAGATTATTCACTTTTCTCATGGCTCACAATACAAAAAACGGAGCCTGAAACAAAGGCTCCGTTTTTTCAAGCAGATAAATCTGCAATTGACTGTGCCAACTCCATCAGCAAACAAGAGTCATTATCAACAACCAGAACTATCAACAACAACGGAAACCGAATCCCCTGATGTAACCGCATCTGTGTACTGAACTTCACATCCATTGACCCCATTTAGCCTGAATTCTCGGATATTTGTGGTACCAGCTTCTGTAAAACCGGTAAAATCATCCAGTGCCCGGGATAAGAAATCTCCTCGGGGGAAACCATTGACACAATATACATCGCCATCCAAATTAGTTGCGATACCATTATTATTAATATCAACATAACCAGTATTTACACCATCGATTAACGCTTTAGCGTGCACTAGACTCGCCGCAGAGTGAATAGCACCTTTCATCCCATTCAATGCTGAAATTTTAGCATCTTTTTGGATATCCATAAATTTTGGAACAGCCACAGCACTCAATATCCCAAGGATAACAATAACCACCACCAGTTCAATCAGGGTGAAACCTTTTTCGTTTCTCATTTTCTTACTCCTTTTCGATTCAACTCACTATTTTGCGATTAACAAACACAGATACAGACATGCTACCCCCAAGGTCTGAGCCAGCGGTACGGCTCTACTGCTTTGATAGATAATCCTGAAATATATTTAGTTGTTTTCCCTCTCCGTCTCTTATCTGAAAAAACCGGGGAGATCTTAAATCTTGCCCGAGCTGGTTTTTCCAGTTCGGTTTCAAAATATAACTGATTTCTAACCAGATAAATTAACGTCTGTGATCCACTGTCGTAAAACCAGCTCCCCTTTTCAATCTCTTCCAGCTTGTAATGGCTGATCACACCCAAATAATTATTTGGTTTTTCTGCCAAAAAATCCATTGGATTGCTCTCTGTTAATCTTTCTAAACCAACCATGTCCCCGGCAACAAAATGACTGGCAACCTGCATATTAACTGCGCTGCGCAGGACGCCGAGGTCATGCTCCATCGATGTCCGTTCAACATCAACCAGGAGCTTATAATAGTAATTGAGTGCCACTACTCCAAGAATACTGATAACAAGAATAACGATAACCAGTTCAAAAAAGGTGAATCCACGCTGTCTTGAATCAGCAATATCTTGTTCACAATGAATCTTCATTCATGATCTCTCATTTTCATTTATTAATCAACAAAAATATATTTTTCTTTTAATCCATCTGCTCAAGCATCCGCCCTGATCACCTTGAAAGACTGGCAAGGTTCCACATTGGCAGAAAAACCCCTAGCGCTAAGACCAAAACCATTCCACCAATAATCACAATCAAGATTGGTTCAATTGCACTGGAAAGGTTTTTCAAATCATAATCAACCTCTCGCTCATAAAAATCGGCGACATCCTCCAGCATGGTATCGACAGACCCGGATTCTTCCCCAACGGCCAGCATTTGTAAAACCAGAGGGGTAAACATTCCAGTATGGGTGGCACTACGAGTCAATGTATCTCCCCGCTCAATACCACTACGAATCTGTTCAATTTTTTTACCAACATAACTGTTATTCACGGCACGAGCCGTAAAACCGAGAGCTTGGGATAGTGGGATTCCAGCGGTGTAGCTCATATTGAATCCTCGCGAAAAACGCGCGAGGGTTGAACGCAGGATGATACTCCCAACCAGTGGAATTTTCAGTTTATAATGATCCCAGACGTAGCGCCCTTTGGACGTTTTTAACCATTTTTTTACCAAGACAACCAGTAAAAGGGATGAGCCCAACAGAACAGGCCAGTAATTTTGCATAAAAGCAGATAAACCCATTAAAATACGGGTTGCCAAAGGAAGTTCAGCTCCAGCGCTGGCAAAAACTTTTTCAAACGCAGGGATCACGAACAAGCTGATAAAAATAACCGCAAAACCTATAGCGACCAAAACAAAGGTTGGATAGCGCAAAGCCGACTTGATCCGGCTGATAGTGTCCTTTTCCCGTTCAAAATAGACCGCTAATTGCAAGAAGACTTCATCCAGTTTGCCGGTCACCTCACCAACCTGAACCATGCGGCAGAGCAACGCTGGAAAAACTTGCGGATGGCGACTGAATGCACCAGAAAGTTCCATCCCCGATTCGAGGTCGGCTACAACTTGATCCAATGCTTCACCCAAGGTTGGGTTTCGAGCCGTTTCCACCAACCCACGAATAGCCCTGACTAACGGAACCCCGGACGAATTAAGCGTGTACATCTGGCGACAGAAAAGAATCAGATCATCGAGTCCAACCTTTGTTTTGCACCAGGACTTGAATTGTTTTCCAAAAGCAAAACTCTGTTTTTGTGCCGTTTCAGTAATACTGATAGGAATTGCATGACTGGCCTGAAACTGGCTAGCCAATGCCTCAGCGGAAAAAGACTCGGCCTGCCCCTCCAACAGGTGGCCATCAGCATCTCTGACTTTATAATGAAACAAAGGCATATCTTATTCCGATAACAGGTAAACAGGCGGGCACAGAGTCCCACCCTTACGAGATAAATTCAGACTTCTTCTCAGGGGGCACAAAAGTGTCGTCAAGCTGACCGGAGACCCGTAACACTTCTTCCATACTGGTGATTCCTTCGAGAGCCAACCGCAAGGCACTGTCCGACAAACTGATAAAACTGGGTAATTCCCGTGCAATTGAAGCAAACTCGGCACTATCATCACGCCGCAGCGCATCGGCAAGGTCAAAATTAATTTCCAACAGTTCAAAAATACCAATCCGACCGCTATAACCGGTATTATTACAGGCTGAACAACCTCTCCCCTTTTTGAATTCAACCGGATCGCTCGGCAGCTGAATCCGTCCACTATAATTACTCAACCAACTTCGAGTTCCTGGCTCAAGAGGATCAGAATGACGACAACTTTCGCAAATTTTCCGTACCAGTCGTTGCGCCAACACCGCCCGTAAAGAACTGGCAACCACGTATCCTTCTGTCCCCATTTCAATTAATCGCAAAGCAGTGCTGATCGCATCATTGGTATGCAAAGTCGACAATACCAGGTGGCCGGTCATGGCCGCACGCAGAGCGATATCACTGGTTTCCTTGTCACGCATCTCACCGATCATGACAATATCGGGATCCTGTCTCAACCCGGCGCGCAGAACCTTGGCAAAATCGAGACCAATTTTAGGATAAACCTGCACCTGATTGATCCGTGGTAAACGGTACTCGACCGGATCCTCAACGGTAATAATTTTTTTCTCTTCACTGTTCAATCCATTTAAAGCACCGTAAAGAGTAGTTGTTTTACCGCTACCAGTCGGCCCGGTCACCAGCACCAAACCATGTGGCTGTTTAAGTTGATGGCGAAAACGTTTGAGCAACGCAGGGGGCATACCAATCTGTTCGAGCTGCAAAATACCACTTGATTGGTCAAGCAAACGCATAACCACAGATTCACCGTACTGCAAAGGCATAGTCGAAAGACGGATATCAACGCTGCGCCCTTTAACCCGAACATTGAAACGACCATCCTGAGGAAGGCGCCGCTCTGAGATATCCAGCCCGCAAACCAATTTCAGCCGTGAGACCAACGCAGGGGCAATGCGTTTCTCCTTCATCACCTGTTCATGCAAGACACCATCAACCCGCTGCCGAATTCTCAGTACTTTTTCATCCGGTTCAATATGAATATCCGAAGCACCCACCTGAATGGCATCTTCAAATAACGATTTTAACAATCGAACAACCGGAGCATCTTCAACGTCGGCTTCAGTCAATAATTGCTCCAGGTTAGCGTCGCCCTGAGAAAGCTCTTCTCCCAGTTCCACGGCAATATTGACAATTTCTTGAGTGCGGCGATAAACCGTATCCAGCGCCTTGAGCAACTCGGTTTCGTAAACAACCGCAAGACTGATTGGTTGTTTGAGGATTTTAGTCAGTTCATCATATGCATAAATGTCGGTCGGATCAGCGACACCAACCAACAATCGAGCGTCCTCCTGACCCAGAACCATTGCCCGAAACCTGCGCGCAGCGGTTTCCGGCAATAATCGCACCACCTCCGGCTTGTAGTTATAATGCTTCAGATCAATAAATGGCAGGCTCATCTGGTCAGCGAGGAATTCATGAAACTGATGGGAGGTCACCAAACCCAGTTCGATCAGAGTATTTCCCAGCTTGCCACCGGTTTTCTTCTGTGTTGCCAAGGCACTTATCAGCTGTTCTTCAGTGATAACACCATTTTTAACCAGCAAATCACCAATCCGAATTTTTTGCCGCGGGCCTGTTGCATGTTCAGTGGACATCAAAACTCCTCACCCTTGCTGCGGTTATAAAACCTGCAAACGACTTTGAATATAACTTCGCAAATCAGGATTCAATCCCGGTAGTTTCAATGCCTTTTGATAAGCATTGCGAGCCGGTTCAGGGTTTCCTGATTGCTCTAACGAAATAGCCAGCCCCATTCTCCAGAGTCCCGTTTGTGGTTGGGTCTGAACCAGTTGACCATAAATCGAACTGGCGGCATTGAACTTTCCAGATTCTTGAAACAGAGCAGCTAACAAAGCATAGTATTCCAGATCTTGAGTCATTGCTGGAACGGGTTCCGTTTGCAACAGAGCAATAGCTTCATCTTGACGTTGATCATTTAACAACAGGCGAGCATAAAGTTTACGGAAATCCAGATTTTCCGGTGTTAGAGATAACCCTTGTTGTAAAACATTTTCAACCTTGCCAAGCTTCATTTGTCGTTGCAACAACCCAACAAGTTGCAAACGGGCATCCACTAACTTCGGGTTAACCAATAGTGCCTGATTAAAACTTCCCTCTGCAGCTATCCAATGTCCCTTTTTCAACTGTTTCAGACCAGTCTGATAGGCTTGTTTGTCACGACTGAGCGGGCTACGATTCCTTCTCACTTTAGCGGCAATTGGCTTTTCTTCCTCAACAACTTTTTCTGCAACAATCGGAGCCGGTTCAGGGACTGAGATCCGTTTTTCTGGTTTTTCAGTAACCACTGTTATTGCCACAAATTCAACCAGCAAGCGATGTCCCTGATCGAGATCATCAACAAATTGAAAACTCCGCACCTGGGCATGTTCATCCAAAGCAACCAATAGTTGCAAAGTCTGTTTCTGTGGAATCAAACTGATCCGTTTGAGTAACGGGCCCGACAGCTTAGGAATCTTGAAATCTGTCCCGATCTGGGTCTGGCTAAAACTGACCACCAACTGGGTTGTTCCGGAACCATTCTGCAACAGACGATATTCAGGTAGTTGTGCAAAGGTCAGACTTAATTGAGCACTCTTTTCATCTTCCGCCACCCCAAGGTGAAGAAGTTCTGCCACAAGTTGCTCAGCTACTGCTGGAGCGGGGCTTTGAATCAACGCGCTAACCGATGGTTGTAAGCTCTCTGCGGGAATCCTTGCAGCGATAGCAGGCACAGCAATCTTTTGCCGAACAAATAATGATGGAACAACAGGTTTTGTCAGTACCAGGGCAGGAAGAGTTTTGACCCCCGCCCAAGCAATACCAGCCAGGAGCAAAACCCCACCAATCAGTAAGAAAACTTTTGTGGATATCTTTTCGCTCACCACTAGCGGTGTTTCGTTACATGGCAAATAACCCTCTCGCTTATGGCGTTTTTCCAGATCACGAAGCATTTCATTGATCAAACTCATCGTAGTCCCCCCCAAATAAGCAGAGTGGTCACCGCAATGCACATAACCATGCCAAACTCTAAAGCGTACACTGAAAAAAACTTTCTATTTGACAGCTCCAGCCCATGGGTATCTTTGATTGCCGTCAAAATCATGTTTCGATTTATTTTCCTCACTCCCTTGCCATAAGCAACCAGCAGTGATTTATGGGCAAGCAGATTAACCAGTCTGGGCACTCCCTTACTTGCTTTGTGCAACAACCGAACTGCGGAAGGTACAAATAAGCTTTCCCCATTAAATCCAGCAACCCGCAGACGATGATCAAGGTAAGCAGACAACTCACAATGATGCAAAGTTGTCAGGGTGTAAGAAAAAGTAATGCGCTGCCGCAGTTGGCGTAAATTGTCTTCAGCCAAACGTTGTTCAAATTCGGGCTGTGCAAAGAAAAAGATATGCAATAACTTTTCCTTTTCTGTTTCCAGGTTACTGAGCAAACGTAACGCTTCCAAACTTCGATATGGCATAGCTTGGGCTTCATCAATCAAAACAACGAGAGGTCGTTTTATTTTTCGCAACCGAACCAATTCAGCAAAAATCCCCTGACACAACTGTTGCAGAGAGGCTTTTTCAGGTAAACCCAGCTGTAAATCATGACTGATTGCCTGATATAATTCGAGTGGCGTCAGAAGGGGATTGGGGAGATAGGCAGTGGCACAGTCATCCTGTAGCAGCTTCAACAGTTGACGACAAAGGAGAGTTTTCCCCGTACCCACCTCTCCAGTCACACGCACAAACCCCTCACCGTTGCGCAACGCAACCAACAGGACATTGAGTGCCTCCTGATGACCGCTATATCGGTAAAAATATTCGGTATCGGGAGTCAGGGAGAAAGGTTTCTCCTTCAGTGCATAAAACTGCTCATACATAAGACCAGGCCTGTTTCACTAGAATTGCCGCCAGTTCTGCTGAAGCTGAGGAGATATCTGCTCGATTCGCTGCCTTGAAGCATCTAAGCTGGCTGCCCAATCTGCCGGGCTGCCAATCACCTGCGGGCGGAGCAAAATCACCAGTTCACTCTTACGTGAGATTGACTTGGTATGGCGGAATAGAGCTCCAAGACCAGGAATATCACTCAATATGGGGATCCCAGATTCTTTTGTTTCAATGTTTTCCTGCATCAAACCGCCGATCACAACCAACTGACCACTGTTAGCAAATACCACGCTATCCGACTCACGAATCGTACTGAACGCGACAGGAATACTCTGATCTACACCAAAAGCATTGATTTGTTTATTCTGATCAACCACCTCACTGACCGTCGGATGGATATGCAAGATAATCTGACCGTTTGCGCTGATCTGTGGAGTCACATCTAAGGCAATCCCGGAAAAGAAAGGAGTCAGAGTGATATCATTTGAACTGGTCGTTGTTGTTCCGGTGTTGGTATCGCTGGATATATCGGTGACAAAATATTCATCCGAACCAACTTTAATCACCGCTTTCTGGTTGTTTATCGTAGAAATTCTCGGACTGGACAGAACCTGGACATCTCCTTGACTTTCAAGCATTTCGACAAATCCCTGAAAGTCATTAAAATTCAGGGCGAGACTGAACACCCCACCAAAAGCAAGGGAGTCCAGTCCATTCGGCAAAACACCTCCAGGAGTCAGATTCCCGCTATTACCAGTACTTTCAGAATACCCATTGGTAAAAACAGAGCCACCACCAGTCTGACCTATGAGAGCACTTTTCCCACTCTGAGTCTCTGCCAAGGCCGCCCAATTTATACCACTCTGAAACCCATCAGAAAGTCTTACTTCAATGATTTTAGCCTCGATAATAACCTGGCGCTGCAAGTTGCTCTGAATGCTTTTCAAATAACCTTCGACCTGACGCAACTCCTCCGGCATCGCAACGACAACCACCACACTGGCCTGCGGCTGGACAACCACTTTGCGCCCACCTTTGCTACCAATCAGGCTTTCGAGTGCATTACGCAGTTCCGGCCAAAAATCGGCCGTCGATTCCGTATCTATCTGACTTCCCGAAGTTGTACCGCCACCGGTTCTGCTATTATCGTTATTGTCAGAACTATCAGATTGTGTTACTTGACCGGAGCTCACCCGAGTCTGGGAGGTTCCTTTGCGCATCAGATTTAGATAGTTCACTTGGAACGTCTGAGCCTGCAAACCTGCCGGCATCACCTGATAAATACTGCCGGTTTGAAAAAATGGGTAACCATAAACATTATGAATCACCTGAAGGACTTCTTCTATTGTCGTATTTTTCAGATCAACACTGATCGCTCCAGAGACTTCAGGATGTACAACCATACTGATTGGACTCCCTTCGACCAGGCTCATAAAAAAATCCCGGGCAGGCACTTGGCTGGCAGCAATATCAAAACGTGCCTCATTCTTCAGGTCAGGTGGTGACAGAAACTGTGAAGAAGGGATCAATGCGGAGCGAACTTCAGGAGGAGGAGGCGGAACCACAGCCTTACTGGCTATTTCCATCGGTTCTTCCAAAACCTGATTTATTGACTCTAGCGGAGTTCCACCTCTTGGTGGAGGAGCACAACCAGCAAAACCCAGCAAACAAATCATGACGGCAACAAGCCCCCGACACAGATGGAATGAAAATATTTTCACGGTTTGCTCCCTTTTCTGACAACCTTTTTGGCAGATATCTTTTTTAATCCGGTTCCAGCCCGGTGCAACACAATTGTTCTCTGCTTATTTTTTAGTACGACCCTGTCGGAAGCTATCTGAACCAGCTTATAACCATCCAGCAGCTCATTCACTTGCAATGATTCTCCATTGATAACAGCAACTGAACGTCCTGCAGAAGTCAGCACTGTTGTCAGTTTCCAATTATGAGTATCTACCTGAAGCTTTTTTACCATGGCAGATTTCTTGGCAACTGGAATTTGATAGTGAACCGGCCGCATCGGATCGACAAACTGCTCAGAGGTTGCTGCGCAACAATTTCCGGCACCATACAAGAACAGCAGCAGCACGATTATTCCAAGTTTTTTAGCCACCAATCCAGCCCTCCGTCAGACTCAAGGTATAAACCTGTAAACGTACTGTTGCTTTTGGGTACCCAGCAGAAGCAACAGCAACTTCGACTTCCTCCCAGACCATGGCGCGGGGAAGTTGCTCCAACTGGCGCAAATATTTCAGTAGCGTCAGGTAATCGCCCGAAAACTCCATTCGTAAACGATGACGATAGAGTGTTGGCAGAACGACATCCTCAGACACCTGCTTATCCAGTTGCAACAATTCTGGAGAAAGATTTTCCAGACTGAGGAGCTGCAGTTTTTTCTGCTGAGTCAGTAAGTCTTTTAATAATGCGGGCATCTCCCGTGGAGAGACAAGGCTGACAATATTCGCTTCAAGTTGGTGATGAAGTTTCTCTGCTTCTTGAGTTAATACTTCAAGTCGGAGCCGGTTTTCTTTGTCAGGATCGCTCCCTTTACGTGCTCTGATCACTGCTTCTCGATTCTGCAGATCAGCCACGCTTTGCCTTAATTCTGTCACCTCGCTACGAGCAGCGTTACACTGTTTAAAATATGGCTGTAACACAAAAAGATTCACCAAAAACAGTAGAACAATCACAATACAAATCAGCAGAACAATACGCTCCCGTTGTGAGCGTTGGTCGTACCATTGCGACAATGATTCGGCTTTAGTTGTCATCGTAGCGCCCCCGCGTAGAATCAAGCTCAAAATCAACTTGCCCGGACTGTCCTTCCAACCGCT
Source organism: Desulfuromusa sp. (assembly GCA_021647765.1). Taxonomy (GTDB): domain Bacteria; phylum Desulfobacterota; class Desulfuromonadia; order Desulfuromonadales; family Geopsychrobacteraceae; genus Desulfuromusa. Next base: position 24,236 of record JAKIUD010000023.1, read on the forward strand.
TTAATTGCAACCGGGAAAAGACCTGACCACCAAAAATATTTTTCTCCCCCAGAAGCTGTAAATATACTGGAATCCGTTCTGGCTTGAGAGCACTCCCGGTGAGCTGAACTTCCTGACCTCCGTGCAGAAGGCTGATTTTTCGCAACCAGAGTCCCTGCTGAGGGTAGCGAGCCAGCCCTTCTAGCGATGCCAGAATCGCTCCATTACTCTCCTGATCCTGGTTAGAAAAATAATCGAGAGCTGTCCTCTGTCCTTGTAACTCCTGCTCAACCCGTTTGATTTTTTCCTGCAAAAGAACATTTTGTTCACGTTCTGGGTATTGATTCTCCAATTCAACAACACGAGCACTGAGAGTTTGTTGTTGCTGGCGTAATTCTTCCACCTGTTTCTTCATCAAACCAGCCTGCCAATAACTATAGAGACCAGCCAACACCAGGCAGATAAAGACAACAACCAGAAGCAACCCTGACTGTCGGCTCTGAAATGGTTCAGGTTTATCGATCAATACACCCTGGTATAAATTAATCTGCTGACGCATCAATTGTCCTCCTGCCGTAAAGCACCACCAATCGCCAACAAATGCCGATTCAACTGAATCTGGTCGCTCTCTCCAGCAACGGCCAAAATACCCTCAAAACCTAAAGGTTCAACCTGGGTTACCAGATAATCGTTTAAATAGCTGATGACAGCCGGAATCTCCCGTTGCGTCTGCGCAACCAACAAACGGGAAACCATCGGCAAATGAAAGGTGCTTTCGCAATAGTCAAAAGAACGTTGGATCTCCAGCACGATAGTGTCAAGTTGCTCCGTCAATGCTTCATAGTCACCGTCAGCGAAAGGGATCAGATCCTCCATCCCGCTACTGAGCCACCGAACCAGATACAGGATCCCCTCGCGGACAATGACCAGGATCCCACTCTTCTCAAGTAGCAGCAGCAGTGCTACTCCCCGGTCATCTTCGACAAATAATTCACAAATATTGCGCAAGGCCAACTCTGGAATGTCAATTGACTCAAGAGACAGATTGCACTGTTCAATTAACTGAACCCGATCACGTAAAAGTTTCTGCTGAGCAGAAACAACATAGGTCAGTGGTTTTTTTTCACTGCCAAAGGGGGGAACTTCAAAAAGGTCAATAACAGCCTCTTCGGGAGGATAATCGATCCGCTCACGGATCTGCCAACGGGCGGCATCACGGCGTTCACTGTCCAGCAATTCAGCCATTTCTACCTGGATTGTTTGATAGGAATCAGCTGACAACACGACAACACAGCGGGAATTCTGCAGATGGTGTCGACGCACAAGCTGTTCCAAAGCGCTATTACGTTCTTCCACAGAAGAAAATGTCTCGCGATCTGCAAACTGTAGAGTGGCCAGCCCCATCTGGTCACGCTTGACACCGGCAACACTGATACCATCGCTCTCCAGATACAGAGAAACAGTAGAACCATTTACCTTACCTTTACTGGAAAAAATTCCCAGAACAGCCTCCAATTAAGAAATTTTATTTTGTGAATGCTAATGTTTTAATGGATTAAACATCATTACAGCGTAATAATCAACAAAAAAAAGACAGCCGAAGCTGTCTTTTTTCTAAACCAATATTTATAACTGTTTGTAACTGCAGATATTTATATTTTCTGTTAGAGCTTATCTGCCTGATCAGCAAGATAAGAGGCAACACCTTTTTCGTCAGCAACCATCCCCTCATCACCCTTATTCCAACCCGCCGGACAAACTTCACCATGATTTTCATGAAATTGCACTGCATCAACCATCCGCAACATTTCGTCAATATTACGACCAAGTGGCAGGTCATTTACAACCTGATGACGAACAATCCCTTCTTTATCGATTAGAAACGATCCACGCAAGGCAACCCCCGCAGGCTCAAATTCAACATCATAATCACGGCAGATTTCATGTTTAACATCAGCGACCAGTGGATACTTTACCGCGCCGATACCACCTTTTTCAACAGCGGTATTACGCCAGGCCGCATGGGTAAATTGTGAATCAATAGAACAGCCGATAATCTGTACGCCGCGTTTTTCAAATTCAGCAATCCGGTGACTGAAAGCAATCAGCTCAGTAGGACAGACAAAAGTGAAGTCAAGCGGGTAAAAGAACAGGACAATGTGTTTCCCCTTGTAATCAGCCAAGGTAAAATCGTCATTAATAGAACCATCGGCCATAACAGCCGGAGCACTAAAGTTCGGGGCTTGCTTTCCTACCAGTACACTCATTGTTTAACTCCTTTTTTTTTAAGTTTTATAGATTTCCTTGTATTTTAATGATTAGATATGACTTGTCAAGTAATTATTACTATTTTAGTTATTTTTACGACTGCGCGGGTGGCATTGATCATAAACGTCTGTTAGATGGGCGAAGCTAACTTTGGTATATTTCTGCGTTGTCGATAAGGATGCGTGTCCCAGAAGTTCCTGAATGATCCGTAAATCAGCGCCAGCATCGAGCAAGTGAGTGGCAAAGGAGTGTCGCAAAGCATGTGGTGTGACATCAGTAGGCAAATTAAGCTGCAACAAGCGATTCTTCAGATTGCGCTGTACACTTCGTGCCGTCAAACGTCCCCCCCTTTGGTTGAGAAACAATGGCACGCCCTGCCCAGGCTCCCCACGCTCAGCAAGGTAATTCAGCAAAGCACGGCATGCTTGACGACCAATGGGTAAGATTCTCTCTTTACCGCCCTTTCCGAGAACCCGAACCTGATGATTCACTAAGTCAACAGCGCCGACATCAAGGCGGGTCAATTCTCCGACCCGCAATCCACAGGAATAGGTTAACTCAAAAATAGCCAGATCACGCAACATTAACAGGTGCTGCCCGGGGGGAGACCGATCTAACAGATGGCCGACCTGCTCAGCACTGAGAACCTTGGGTAGATACTGCTCCCGACGTGGCGTGGACAAAGCATCCACCGGAGAATCGGCGAGGACTCCCTCGCGCACCAGAAAGCGGAAAAATACTTTTATCGCTGATAATTTACGCGCAATACTGGTTCGGCCACACGATTTATGCAGTCTGGCTAGATATTGCCGCAACAACAACAGATCAATGTGTTCCAGCCAGCTTTCTCGCAGATCAAAGGTTCCAGACTGTTGTAAAAAAGCTTGCAACTGGCGCAAGTCCCGAAGATAAGCTTCAACCGTCCGCGGAGAGAGATTACGTTCAACCGCCAGATGTTGTTCAAGTCGCTTTAAATACTGCTCCACTGGATCTCCATAACACCCTGATTATTGATTGATATCCTCGACCAATTGACGACTCCGCCCCAGCATGACATACTCACTTCAATCATAGCGGGGGAAATGAATACTGTCGAGAAGAACCCCGAACATTAGATGCAACAGCTTATTGTTCTGGAGAAAGTTACGTGATCACATATTTACTATTCGTCCTGTTTATCATAGCAAATCTAGCCGTACTTGCCTTTGACCTGCTGGCGGTTCTCCTCAGCTACAGTATCTGCTGGTACGAATATTCAAACGCTAATCCTGATTTGGTCAACAAAAGATTCAGCTGGAAAAATTTAAAACTGATTTTAAAATTGATAGCTCCCGAAGTTTTCTTTGATTTTATCTCCCTCGTGGCACTTCCTTTCGGGCTGTGGAATAGAAGCAACCAGGCCACACAGCGTGGAGAAACCCCGGTTTTATTACTCCACGGATTGTTAGTCAACCAATCCTGCTGGTTCTGGTTTAAGCGTCGACTCCAGCAACAGGGATTCAATAATATAGTCACTATGAACCTTTCTTCCTGGCATAGTGAGGAGGTTTTGTCCGAGTTAGTGGCAAAACGGGTCGATGAACTACGCCACCAACTCGGGGTCAATAAAGTTCACTTGGTCGGACATTCGATGGGGGGAATTATTGCCCGAAATTATGTCCAGCTGCGTGGAGGCAACGACAAGGTTGAACATTTAGTCTGCCTTGGTTCTCCCCATTATGGATCAAAATTGGCGCCATTCACGACCAACCCTCTTGGAAAACTGCTAATCCCAACTTCTGATTTCCTCCAGAGACTCAATAGTGCACCAATTCCTGAGGATACCCATTTAACCAATATTTATACCAACAAAGACAACATGGTTCTGCCTAACTCCAATAATCATTTACCTTGGGGAGAAGCAGTCGAGCTTGATGACATGGGACATACCTCGCTGATCTATCGCAAAGCACCTATCGATGCGACAGTTATGGCATTAAAAAAACCGCTTAAATCCCCAACGTAAACGTATCCCTATGTGCAAAAATCGTAGCCAATAAAGGATTTATCCTTTTGCAATCCCCACCCAAACCAGAATATGCCCGAGTTTCTCTACAGAGGTTGAAAACTTATAATTCCACTGAGACTCTGGTAGCGCTTGAAAAACTTCTACAATCGCTTGGGGGGATGCCCGCTTTTGTCAAACCAGGGCAAAAAGTCCTGATCAAACCAAACTTACTCGCCGGAAAAACTCCCGACAAAGCAGTGACAACACATCCTGAAATCGTCCGGGCAGTCATTAAACTGGCTCAAAAAGCTGGCGGAGAGGTGTCTCTTGGAGATTCTCCCGGTATTGGCAGCCCCAAAAATGTTGCCCGAAAAAGTGGGATTCTTGCAGTTGTAGAAGAAACCGGCTGCCGCTTCGCCCCTTTTGAAACATCGGTCACAATCCGCCCGACCGGCGGAACCTTTCATCAGTTTGAAGTTGCCCAAGAGATTCTCGATGCGGATGTGGTCATCAACCTGCCAAAACTGAAGACTCATCAGATGATGGGACTGACCTGCGGAATAAAAAATATGTTCGGAGCTGTCGTTGGACTGCGTAAACCTCGACTTCACCTACAAGCCGGAACCGATAAAGCCTTTTTTGCCCTGATGTTACTGGAACTCTGCGAAACTCTGGCACCAGCATTGACTATTGTCGATGCAGTCATCGGTATGGAGGGTGAAGGTCCCGGTAGTGGTGACCCGGTGCAAATCGGAGTGCTGTTGGCGGGTCGCCATCCTCAGGCAGTCGATACCGTGGCAACGGAGCTGGTCGGTCTACAAGCAAACCAGGTTTGGATCCAACAACAAGCCATTGCCACAAACCGTCCCTATACCCAGCTTAAACAGCTTGAGATTGTCGGTGATCCGCTGGAATCACTCAAAATCAAAAACTTCCGTCCGGCAAAAATGACCGATGTCAACTTCGGCCTGAAAGGGGGGCTGAAACATTATTTAAGAGATGCTCTGACCGCACGACCCGAGCCGGATCACAACCTCTGCAAACGCTGTAATGATTGTGTCACCCACTGTCCAGCAGAAGCAATGAAAATTGAACACAACAGACTACAGATTGACTATAATCACTGTATTCGTTGTTTTTGTTGCCAGGAGCTCTGTCCCCATGGTGCGTTGGTTACCAAACAGGGAATATTGTTACGTTTAAACAGCTTCCTACACCGGAAAAGCTGATAAAAATAACCATCCAGCAAAATCGGGACTGTCCCCGCATGGAGGCTGTCCCAGGCTTTTGCGGTGCAAGCACCGCCGTTCTTCGTAACTCGTAAACTTCGGGACAGCCCCGTATGGCGAACGGACAGTCCCAAGTTGACTGTAATACTGCTTAAACTAGCGCCATTCGGGACAGTCGGACTCACTAACAATTTGTCCGAATAATCACAAAAACCTTTGACCCGGCACTCATCAATAAGGTAAATGAAAATCCAACTTGCTATTTCCAATCAAGGATTCTTAGCCTATGAGCCCACAAGTCCATATTACTTATGATCTCAGTGAAAAAAACTGGCGAACTTTTTATAATGCCTACTATACCTCAGATAAGCGTTTCAAACTTCGCTTCATCTATGGCACTGGGAGCTGGATTATTGGTGTTTGTGGTCTATTTGGGTTATTTGACAATAAACTGATCGCTTTTGGCATGATTGCCTTTGGTCTCTACTGCGTCTTTGCAAAGCAGTATCTGGTCAATAAGGCGGTCAAAAAAATTAAAGTTAAACCGCAGTTCCCCGGCAAAATTGATTACCGCATAGATCAGGATAAAATCGCTGGAATCGAGCAAGGAAAGGAATTTGAATTTTTCTGGAAGACATTTTACGGCTATCGGGATGCAGCACCAGGGCTATTATTGTATCTCAAGGAGGCATCATTCTTTTTCATCCCCAACGAAGCGGTTTCCGCCGAAGACAAGCAGGAAATCATCAATATCCTGCGACTGAATAAAGTTCAGGATCTGGCAACAAAGTAAGATCACAGATATTATTGATAGAAAAAGGCTCACAATTGATTTGTGAGCCTTTTCAATTGACAGTCAAACTAATAGCAGATTAACGCACTTGAACAACTTCCTTTACTTCTGGAATCTGCTCCATCAGGTTGCGCTCGATACCCATCTTTAAAGTCATCGTCGACATTGGACAGGAGCCGCAAGCACCGGTCAGACGGACGCTGACGGTTCCATCTTCCGACACACCTACCAGTTCAACATCGCCACCATCAGCCTGTAGAGCAGGACGAATTAAATCTAAAACTTCTGTGACACGTTCTTCCATCAGACATCTCCTTCGTAAATATGAGTTTATTTGTCAAGTATATACGCTATTCCAACCAGATTGCAAGTTCTGTCATTAATCAGCTGTCATGATTCAGGTGCGCATCAGGAGGCTCCAGCCGGCATACGGATATCACCGATACGTTGACTGCAAAGAAGCTTCGGTCTACCAACATTTTTCCCCTGAATAAGCACCTTGAAACTGTCCCCCATCCCCCCTTCCGGAAGGATCAACGTCTTTAAATTCATCCGCAATGCCTGAGCTTTCTTCGGGTCAGTTTCACGACTCTCCATCTCAATCAACATCTCCAGAAAGCCAAGCCCCATTAAAAATTGGTATTGCTGACCAAAATAAATAACATCTAAGCCGTGTTGCTGACCTATTTCCTGTAAAGTCGAAAAATCAACATGGGCAGTCATATCCTGATAACCAACCCGTTGATAGGGATTTTCATTGGTTTGATGCTGATGATAACAGAGCAGGGTTCCGGCATGTCGATATGGAGCATAGAGTTCTTCCGCCAGATAGCCATAATCGATCGTCAATACAAATCCACGCTTGAGAACAGCCGCAATCCGTTGCATCCAGTCACAAGCGGCAAGGTTGACTTCACAGCGATTCCCGGCTGCGGGTTCGATCCCAATCCGTTGAAAATATTTTTTGATCAGGTTGGTAGAGAGAGGGCGCAGTTCTTCACAAAAGCCTTCCTCGCCGTTTACAACATAAATTTCCTGCAATTCTCCGGCATGCTTTTCAATCAAATGAACTGGAAACGCATCGATGAGCTCATTACTGATAAAACAACCCTGCATCCCTGAGAGGTCACTAAGCTCACACCAGACAATTCGTCCAGCGGCAAGGTGCTGTTGTAAGATTAGCTCTTGACGCTGGCGATTATCCAAGCTGATTTCTATCAGCCGATATTCAATATGCGCATAAAACTCCGGAGAATTTTCTGCCAGCGCATCCAGAATATCGAGACAAAGATGCCCTTCACCTGCCCCCTGTTCGGCAATGACAAAGCTCCCCTGCCCTAACAGTTGCCACATCTGCTCTAATTGCCGTGCAATCAGCCGCCCAAAACAGGAATGAACACTGGACGAAGTAAAGAAATCACCTTGTTTCCCGATCCTGACCCGCCCGGCAGTATAATAGCCGTGCTCTGGATGATAAAGAGCTTGCTCCATAAACTCCGCAAAAGGGATTCCAGCAATAGAATCAATCTGCTTGCGCAGGGACAGAATAAGATCTGACTTCTGTTTTTCGATCATGGGGTATCCGTTTTAACTCAATTTAAGGAGCAAAATTATAGTCAGAGAACAAGTCAAAGACAAGAGATAAAACCATTACAAACACTTGAACTTGAAGATGATTCATGCCATTATTAGCCGCTGTACGGAAACAGGAGTCAACGGTTAACCTGCATAGCTAATATTGGAGTGAGTTTTTATGGCAATCATTACCATTTCCCGAGAAATGGGCAGCGGCGGCATTCCGATTGTCCAACAGGTAGCAGAAGAGCTTGGCTACGCCTTGATCGACGGTGATGTCCTCAGAAACGCTGCCGAAGATTATGACCTGACTCAAGATGCCTTGCAGCAAATTGATGAAAAACCACCGGTATTCATAGAAAATCTGGATCGACAGATTGAGCTGAATATGAGCCGTATCCAACTGATTGTGCTGGAACAAGCCCTTCAGGGAGATGTCGTTATCTACGGTCGCGGTGGGCAGGATCTACTGTCTGAAATTACCAGTGTGTTTCGGGTCAGAATTATTGCCCCATTTGAAGAAAGAGTTGAACGCTGGGCAGAACGGGAATGGATAGACCCTGACCTCGCCCGTTCCCTCGTCCGTAAAAGTGACCAACAACGGGCTGGTTTTATCAAGTATTACTTTGATCGTAACTGGACCAATCCAATCGAATACGACATGGTCATTAATACCACCAGAGTTTCCAATGAAATGGCGGTTAAACTAATTATTGAGGCTATAAAAGATCCTTATCTAACTGAAAAAGCTAATACTTGTAAGACAAAAGTTCAGGACTTAATTATTCAGAAAAAGATTCAAATTGCCCGTTTGGATGACGAACGAATTAAAGATATCTGGTTTAACATTGGTGTTGTTGATTGCCATGTTACCTTATCCGGACATGTCTATAGTGAATCTGAACGCCAAGCTGTTATTGATAATGCAACTGAAGTTGAAGGGGTCACCGGAGTCACTGACAATCTGAAAATCATCAATTATTAGAATTTTAGATAGTGAGTATGGGTAAGGTATACGTAAAAATCAATGACAAAACGCCGGCAATGCCGGCGTTTTGTTTAATTTATTAATCAAGGAGCAGTATCGATGTCGGGACATAGTAAATGGGCCAATATCAAACATCGTAAAGGGGCACAAGATGCCAAACGTGGAAAAATATTCACAAAACTAATCAAGGAAATCACCATTGCGGCAAGAATTGGTGGCGCTGATCTTGAATCTAATGCGCGTCTACGACTGGCTGTTGACAAAGCAAAACAGGCAAATATGCCCAAGGATAATATCGATCGCGGCATCAAAAAAGGAACCGGGGATCTTGATGGTGTCACCTATGAAGAAGGTGTTTTTGAAGGCTACGGCCCCGGTGGTGTTGCAGTCATTGTAGAATTTATGACTGATAATCGTACCCGTACTGTTGCTGATGTCCGTCATGCTTTCAACAAGTATGGTGGAAGTTTGGGTGTCAGTGGCTCAGTCGCATTTATGTTCGATCGTAAAGGGCAAATCATTTTCAGTGATGACAACAATTTTGAGACCATTTTTGAAGCGGCCCTGGAAGCTGGTGCTGAAGACGTTAAAGAAGATGATGGTGTCATTGAAGTTATCACCGACCCGGTTGAATTTGAAACGGTCAAAAATGATCTTGAAAAACAGGGGCTAAAATATCAATCAGCAGAAGTCACCATGATTCCGCAAAATCTGAATCCAGTTGAAGGAAAACAAGCTGAATCACTGATGAAAATGATTGATGTTCTGGAAGATAACGATGATGTGCAGAACGTTTATACCAATTTTGACATCTCTGACGAAGAAATGGAGAAAATCCTGGGCTGATGGTGTTGCAGAAATCTCTAATCTGCGATGTGTCGATTGATTTTTTTGCTTAGCAGCGCATTTTTTGCAAAAGTATTTCTTATGATTCCAGGAAATAGCGCCAGTTTAAGGAAATTTCCAGCAAAAACGGGACTGTCCCCGCATGGGGGCTGTCCCAAGCTTTTGCGGCGCAAACCGCCACAGTTCTTCGTGGCTCGTAAACTTCGGGACAGCCCCCGATGGGTCTGGGGACAGTCCCAAGTTTACTGCAATACTGCTTAAACTAGCGCCATTCGTGATTCCAGGGTATGTTACTCGATTATGCGTATTTTAGGGATTGATCCTGGCAGTAAAGCGACCGGGTATGGTTTCATAGAACAGCAGGGAAACCGGCTGATCCATTTGGATAATGGTGCAATTTTCACACATAGTGGAGATGCTCTGGCAGTGCGTTTGCAGCGTATCTATCAGGAGCTGTGTGCTCTGATTGAAAAATATCAGCCGGAAACCGTTGCGGTTGAACAGGTCTTCATGGCGCGCAATCCTGCTTCAGCATTAAAACTGGGACATGCTCGAGGAATTGCGCTGCTTGCGGGAATCAATGCGGGTTTACCAGTTGCCGAGTATTCAGCCTTACAGGTCAAAAGTGCCGTGGTCGGTTATGGACGGGCAGGAAAAAGCCAGGTACAGCAGATGACCAAAGTATTATTGAATTTACCTGAGATTGCCCAGGAAGATGCCGCAGATGCTCTAGCAGTTGCTATCTGCCACGCACACAGTCACCAGCTAAGCCGACAGATGACACAAATAGCTCAAAAAAACGGAAAAAAAACAACATGATTGCCCTTTTAACTGGCCAGCTGGTCTATCGCACCCCGGAACAGATCATCATTGATGTTGCTGGTGTTGGCTATCGGTTACAGATTCCCCTGTCGACTTACTACGCCCTCCCGGAGGAGGGTAAAGTTCAGCTGCAGGTTCATACCCATGTCAAAGAAGATGCAATCAATCTGTTTGGTTTCTCCAGCAAAGTTGAAAAAGATCTCTTTATTCTACTGATTTCTGTGTCGGGTGTTGGCCCGAAGCTAGCGATCACAACCCTCTCACACATCCCAAGCGAAGATCTGGCTCTTGCTCTCAGTCAGGGAGACATTCCTCGCCTGGTCGCTATTCCTGGAATTGGTAAAAAAAGTGCTGAGAGGTTGGTTCTTGAGCTTCAGGATAAAGCTACCGCCTACGCGGTTTCTGCTGCCATTACCCCGACAGATGGTCATACTTCAAGTGCTGCAAACTTTCATCAAGATGCATTGTCCGCCTTGGTCAATCTGGGGTATAAAGAAGCATCAGCAAAACGGGTATTAGTAAGTTTACAGTTACCCCACACCTCACCCCTTGAAGAGATCTTGAAAGCGGCACTGCAAGTCCTGTTGAAGTAACTGGAGCAAAAATGAACGAACGTTTAATTGCCGCAGATGGCCAACCTGAAGAAATCAACTATGAGGTTGGCCTACGCCCAAAATCCCTTCAGGAATACGTAGGACAAACCAAAGCAAAACAAAACTTGAAGATTTTTATTGATGCAGCACGCAAGCGTCAGGAAGCGCTTGATCATGTCCTTTTTTTTGGCCCACCCGGTCTTGGGAAAACAACTCTGGCCAATATTATTGCTCAGGAAATGGGGGTCAATATCAAAAGCACCTCCGGCCCGGTCATCGAAAAAACCGGGGATCTGGCGGCGGTTCTTACCAATCTGGAAGAAGGGGATGTTCTGTTTATCGATGAAATTCATCGTTTATCCCCGGTCATTGAAGAAATTCTCTATCCCGCGATGGAGGATTATCAACTTGATATTATGATTGGCCAGGGACCTTCGGCGCGCACCATTAAACTGGATATTCCCAGATTTACTCTGGTCGGAGCCACAACTCGTGCAGGACTCCTTTCCTCGCCATTCCGTGACCGTTTTGGTGTGATCAGTCGACTGGAGTTTTATTCCAAAGAAGAGCTGACAACCATCGTTAAACGGAGTGCAGATATTCTCCAAATCGAGATTGATAACGAAGGAGCCAGGGAAATAGCCAGCCGCAGCCGAGGAACTCCACGTATCGTCAACCGACTGTTGCGCCGGGTACGTGATTTTGCCGAAGTTGAAGGTGATGGCAGAATCACCTGTGAGCAAGCCGACCATTCTCTACAGCGGTTAGAAGTTGACAAGCGGGGATTTGACTCCATGGATTGTCTGTTGTTGCTGACAATTATTGACAAGTTTTCTGGCGGTCCGGTTGGTCTGGACACTCTGGCAGCAGCAATAGGAGAAGAACGGGACACGATTGAAGAGGTGATAGAACCCTATCTGATCCAACAGGGATTCCTAAACCGTACTCCACGTGGAAGAGTTGTCACCGAAAACTGTTTTCGCCATTTCCAACGCACCCCAACCAAAAAAGATGGCACCAGACCACTCTTTGGCTCCTAGGATGGCAACTCTGACCAATCGACATCTGCAACAATTTGCTCAACAACTTGCAACCTGGACAAAAGATATCATTGAGCATGGTCGCACTCCTTTTCGTCGGGTTGATACCTATCCACACATAGAAACAGAACAGGGAGTACTGCAACCACCATTGGTTTTCTGGATCAATCGGCAAAGTATGATGGCTGGTGGAATCCTGTTATTACCAGACGGCAATCTGGAAGCGGAGCTTGAACATGGTCGCAATTGTGCTTCAGCCTTGGGGCTACAACATTTTGTTACCTGGGAGGCTGATCAAGTCAGAATCTGGCAGGTTGATAACGATCAAATCAAAGAGCACCAGTCATTCCCTCTTTCCAGCCCGAGACATCCAGAAACTTTCCGCTATTTACTCGCGGATATTCTTGATTCACTGAAGCTTCTGGCCGTTTTGGGTGCCATCCCGGTAACGAATCTTTCCCCCCATTATTTCAATAATCTTTTTCAGACCACCTTACAGCAAGCTTTACCATCACTGACCAAAGCGTACCGAAGCCAACGCTCTGAAATGGAAAACCCTGCGACGGAAGATGCTGACATCTGTGCGAACGAAGCGAATCGACTCTTGATATTACAAGTGATTTCTCTCGTCTGGTTTGATAAATTTCCAGAATCCATTTTACCGGAAAGGATGGATCGTGCCATTGAAATCTCTTTGCCTACCCTTCCAGAGCGCTTACATCACGCACTTTCATACAAAACAACCATCAAACCACCCCCATTACCGCTTGAAACAGCGGTCTGCTTTCACCATTTGCTCCTACGCTTGCGCCAACTCTCCTGGAGACAAAAACCAGAACGAGCCGAAGAGAGTATTTATAATCTGACCAACTCCTGGTATCAGAACGAAACAAAAAACCGAGAACCAGCAGCTATTCACCTTTATCCAGCAGCACCACCATTAAGTGCCGAAACAGCAATTCTTCTCTCTGATTCACCCTCATTGCTAGCCACTGCTGCGCTACTGGCCGACATCTCCAACCTCGGGCAATATAAATTGTTTTTAGGTCATTTATTTCAATTTGATCGGGACAGCTTCTCGTCTCAAACAATAGTTGGACGGCTACTAAACCAGACCAGAATCGCAAGTTTAGAGCGCTACGAATTTACTACCAGATTGAGAATCGCCTGGCCCAATCGACGCCTTAAAATTAAAACTGGCCAGCCTTTTTGGCTATGGGAACTAATCTATCTTCTAGGACTTTGCCATAAGGGACAAAAGCTTTTTCTAGAGTTACCAATTGACCTGCTGGAGAAACCTGATCAACTGACTGCCTGGTCTTTATTGTGTGAAAATTTCAGTTTTCAGCGAATACAGTTATTGGATAATGGCAACATTCAAGTCAGCGTTTCACACAGTGAAAACCGGAATCAATCATTTCAGCTGCACCTTTTTGAAGAGGTGAGAGAAATCACCCCATCTGCGAATGTAAAGGAATTTAGAAACCAGCTACTGTTTGCCCTCACCTTGCCGAGAGATATCTATAATCTCCTCGGAAAGGAGTTAATCTGGCCGACGCCTGAGGGTATTCCCGACAGCCACCTTCCCGGGTGGAAAGTCTACCGTCAAAGTCAACTCTACCAATGGTTTCGAAGTATCCTTGACAATGAACAAGTTCGAACAGAGTTTGAAAGGGAGCCAGCAAAAGAATCCAGCCTTAGTGGAATTCCATATCCTGAGCCACTTTTGCTAAATGAGTTGACTCGTTTTGGGCGAGAAATAACGACAGATTTCCAACCCACATCGATTGATTACTTATTAGCGAACCTTCTCGCATGCCCAGTCATTGAAAACATTGAACGTTCAAGCACAGTTAAAACACCAAAAAAAAATACTCTGGGGAATTCAGGAAAAAAACTTAAAGAGACAATAGCAGAAAAGCTATCGAACCATGGGATTCCTAATTTTCCGGATCAATATCTCTATTTTTTGGATCAGCCAGAGATATGCCACTACTCGTTAACTCCTCCACTCAAGGTGAAAAGTAGTTTGCTTGGGCAATTTGAATTGGAAGATGCAAAAGATCAGACCATTACGGGTTATGGAGAGGAATTAGAACAAATACTATTATTTTGTGCTGCAGCAGGGAAAACTCAATTTGATTTGCCAAGCGACCGACATCAACTCGAGCAAATACTGACACATTACAAAAAAGACCTGGCTTCTCTCTACAAATACCTTAATAATCTTTGCTATAGCCAGATTGAAGATTCAAAATCGGCTCACAAGCTGATCAAAAATACTTGGAGGAATCTCAATCTACCTGCCCCTTCATGGTTTAAAAACCTATGAGACTGCAATAGATTCAACTCCAATGTTGCACTCTTTTTTCAGGATATCTACTTTTGTCCATTTGAACTGTTTCCAGAAACTGCTATAATTCCCATAAGTTTTTTAATATTAATATTTTACTGACAGGAGGCTGTGATGCTGGAAATTCTTGAAAAGACATTGCTGACCGGAATTGGTGCTATGGCATTGACCCAGAAAAAAGCAGAAGAATTGATTGATGACCTGAAAAAGCGGATGAACCTGACCGAAGATGAAGGGAAAAACCTCCTGGAAAAACTCCGTGATGCCGCTAAAGAAAACCAGGAAAAACTGGAAGAAATGGCACAAGGCGAAGTAAAAAAAGCTTGCGACCGCATCGGGGTAGTCAACATGGAAGAGTTTAAAAAACTGCAGCACAAAGTTGAACAACTGGAAAAGCAACTAAAAGCACAAAGCAAATAAAGTTTTCCACGAGATTGTATCTTGCCATTTAATCGAATCAACCGCAATATTCGTTCCCTTAAACGCTATCGACAGGTTCTTGGAATCCTTATTAAATACGGATTTGGACATATTGTCGAACAGCTCAATATCGACTACTATTTTGAGCTGGGCAAGCGAATTGTTTCTCTAGGGACTGCTTCCCGTGAGTTGGAGCGCCTGACCCAAGCTGCCAGATTCAGGCTGGCTCTGGAAGAACTGGGCCCAACCTTTATCAAATTTGGTCAAATCCTCTCAACCCGACCAGACATCGTCCCCACCGGGTTTCTAGAAGAACTACAGAGACTCCAGGATCACATTCCAGCAGTATCTACCGATGAAATCAAGGCTCAGATTCATCGCGAACTTGGCTATCCCACAGAAGAGTTATTCAAAAAATTTGAGAGCACCCCCTTGGCAACAGCCAGCATTGCTCAAGTCCATCGTGGTACCCTGAAAAACGGTGAGGAAATTGTCTGCAAAGTGCGCAGACCCAATATTGAATCGGTCATTGAAACTGACCTGGATATTATGATGGGTCTGGCCTATCTGGTTGAAAAACATCTGCCAGGGGGAAATTTATATGACCCTGTTGGCCTGGTCAGAGAGTTTCGTCGAACAATTCACCGTGAACTTGATTTTTCTCGTGAAGGCCGAACCACAGAGCGCTTTGCGGCAAATTTTTCCGATGATAAAGCAGTTCATATTCCCAAAGTATTCTGGGAATATACGGGTCAAACGGTTCTGACTCTGGAATATGTTTCAGGGATAAAAATTTCCAACCTGGATGAGCTAAAAAAGGCTGGTCTCGATCTGAAAATTATCGCCCAAAATGGGGCAGATAATTTTTTGAAACAGGTTTTTATCCATGGCCTGTTTCACGCTGATCCACATCCTGGAAACATTCACATCCTGCCGGGGAACATTCTCTGCATTTTTGATTTTGGGATGGTCGGACGCCTTGATGATGACTTAAAACTCCACCTGACAGAACTCCTCTTGTGCGTTCTCCGCCGGGATGTTGATCACCTTATCTCGCAACTTCTTTATTCTGGAGACTTGCACGACGATTCAAATACCAGGAATCTAAAGCGTGATCTGACCGAATTTATCGATGATTATTACGATATCATGCTACAGGATCTAAAAGTCGGGAAGCTGCTGCTTGATTTTGTCGAGATTTTAACCGAACATCAGATCAAGTTCCCGGCCAATTTGATGTTATTGTCCCGCGCCTTATTTGTTATGGAAGGAATCGGCAGACAACTTGATCCAAACTTTAACATGGTTGCACAGCTTAAACCTTTTGCCGAACAGGTAATTAAGGATCGCTACTCGCCAGCCAGTATTGTAAAAGAGGCGACACGAACCCTGCAATCATACCAGGCACTTGGGAAAAGCCTACCGAAGGATATCAAGGAATTCATCAATCGTATTAATCGCAATAAATTCAAAATTGATGTTGAACACCGTGGTTTTGAACGTTTAGTTAATGACCTTGACAAATCGAGCAACCGAATCTCATTCAGTATGATTATTGCGGCACTTATCGTTGGATCTTCTCTGGTCATGCAGATCGACAAAGGACCGATGCTATTTGGTTTTCCGATACTGGGACTGTTGGGCTATTCAGTTGCAGGTTTTCTTGGTCTGGGATTGGCCATCGCAATCTTACGCTCAGGTCGTATGTAGATAGACGATATCATTTAATTAAGCGCCCACAAATCTGGAGACAGAACAAAGACTGTGTTGACTCCGGCACAGAATTACGTAAAACCTGCGCATTTCTGCAACAACTTTCACAGATAACTTTCCAACCAAATATAATCTCCAACAATTACAGCTAGTTAAAACCAAGAAACAAGTTGGCAAGACATTTGCATCCAGTAAAAAGTCATAAGTTTCACTCTTAATCTTGACTGGATAACAAATAAAATGATTCTGCAACGTTCTATCAAAAAATCAGCAACAATCTCTGGTATCGGCTTACATAGTGGTGAGCGCATCAATCTGAGGATGCGTCCAGCTACCGCAAATACTGGTATTATTTTCCACCGTACCGATGGTGAACAGACTGTTGATATCAAAGCCTGTTCAGACAATGTTGTAGACACGCGCATGGCAACAGTTATTGGACACCAGGGGATGACTGTCTCAACAATTGAGCATTTCATGGCGGCATTAGCGGCCTTTGGTATTGATAATCTCCATGTCGATATTGATGGTGCGGAGGTTCCGGTTCTTGATGGCAGTGCCGCGCCTTTTATTCGGGAAATACAGCAGGCAGGAATCAAACATCTCAGCCAAAGCCGAAAATTCATTGCGATCCGCAAACCGTTAGAGATTATCGAAGGCGAAAAACGGATCAGTATTATCCCTTCCCGCTTCTTAAGAATCTCATTCGATATCGCTTTTGATCATCCCGCTATTTCAGTACAACACCACAGCATGAAATTTACCACTGAGAGTTTTTGTAAAGACATTGCTGCTGCCAGAACCTTCGGCTTTCTTCATGAAGTCGAGCATCTTAAAGCCAATGGTCTGGCTCGTGGTGGCTCGCTTGAAAATGCCGTTGTTATTGACACAGACGGTGTAATGAATCCGGAGGGACTCCGTTTCAAAAATGAGTTTGTCCGCCACAAAATTCTTGATTCCTTTGGTGACTTCAGTCTGCTTGGATCACCACTGCTTGGTCATATCAGAGCTTTTAAAGCTGGGCATGATTTGAACGCAAAAATGGTTCGAATGATTGAAGAAAATCCAAGCCACTGGACCTATATAGAATTTGGCGAGCAGGCACTCCGAGAAGCACAACGATCTAACGCTAAAGCATTTGCCATCGACCTCGCTTGGAATAAGGCATAAAGGTTTCTTTTTATCTCATCGGCTCTCTGTCCGCTGGCACACCAGTATGTTCTGTGGTTCCTGACAGTCCACCATGCTGAAGACAAAGAGTCCGTTCAACCGCCCTACCGCATTAATACAATCCAAAGCAAGACTGTCTCTCCAAAGCACACATCTCTTACCATTCCATTTTCCAGCAAAAGCTGCTAAACTGTGCGCCCTGAATAAAGAGGTCTTCTTTCTTTTTACCGTGATTGAAAGAATAAGGGGAGGATAAGCTTGATGATTCCGGTCGTTTATAAAAATGGCAAAGAGGATCTGGTTGAACAGAAGTTCCTGGATATTCTCCTCCACATTGGAGAAATACAGGAATTCCGCCGGAGTGACCATTGGGTCAATGTTGCAGAAGATCCGATTCGATCATCTCAACAGGGTGAATATCATGGCAGCAACAGACGTTTTCATGATGGCACTGAACTCCACTCTGCTATGGGTATTTGAATACCCGCCGGGATACAGATAGATGTCTTCCCTGCCGTATCAAATATCAGACCCGGGAATTCTATCTGCTACAAACTCAACCAGAGACATTGCCCTTGTAGTAAATACCCCCCCATCTCAACCTTCCCCTTTATGCCCGTATTTTGGGTGCATCAAGGGGGAGGGGGCAATATTCCAAAATCTCGTTATCTGAGCGGAAGCAAAAAATTCTGTTTATTCAGCATCATCCGCTGGATCAAGTTTGCCGAAAAAAACCCGAACAATTTCCTTAAACTCGGCATCAACCTGTTGAATTGTCGGGGCGATAAGTTCTTCAGACAGTCCAGTCTCTTTCCACGCCTTGATTTGCAATTCTGGGATTTCATTAACCAGTAGCACTTCATGTCCGCAAGCATGGGCAAAGATATCGGCGATGTGCACAATACAAGCCTCTCTGGAATAATGAGCCAGGCGGGGTGAATGATGGCTGCCAATCATACGGATTAAGGCTGGTGACAACCGCCATTTTTCAGCCAGCAGCTTGCCGATGATGCTGTGATCCGTTTTCAGCCGATCTTGCTCGGCACGATACATGGGCAGATGATCCAGGCGTGCTTTGGCAATGGCACCTGAATACTGGGAACCCATCCGGTCAAGCATAACCAGGCGTCCGATATCGTGAAGCAACCCACCGATAAAATATTTCTCGACAGCCTTTTCATCAAGATAACCAGCAAGAATCTTGGAAAACAGCCCGCAACGGATAGAATGGCGCCAAAACGAATCCATACTCAACAGCTCAGAGGGAATGTTCTCGAATTGGTTAACCACTGTAATTCCCAATGTCAAAGTGGTTAATTCATCCGTCCCCAACAGAGAGACAGCCCGCGATATGGAATCAATTTTGCCTGAAAACCCATAAACAGGGCTGTTAACAAGCCGCAACAGACGAACAGTTAAGCTTGCGTCCTTACTGATGACTTTGGCTATTTGATACGAGGAAGTGTTTGGATGATCCAGAAGTTCAACAATATGGGTGTAAACCGTCGGCAGTGAGACGATATCCACATCTCCCTTGAGAAGATGTGGGACACTGAGTGGTGGCGGGCAATCTTGTTCACTTGCGGGGCGTGCGGCATCAGAAAAAGCGACTGGATCCCAACCCTGTTGCAGGCTCAGGGCAAAACGATGCACAACACGGCGATAGAGTGATGTTAGCGGCTCCTGATCCAAATCATTCAGAATGAATCGGCGCCATAAATAACTCTCTGCTCGCTCAATAATCTCAGCGTTTAATTCCAGATTTTGACTGTATTCTTCTCCTAAACTCGCTTCAGCAATATCTACCTCTATAATCCCCCAGGATTTAAGGATCTTCAGGTGGTCACCTTGGAGGGAGGCTCCTGCGGCAAGAACAAATCGCCCGGTCGGAGTGAACAGATCCTCGGCAAGAATCATTCCCTCAGTTAAATCATCAATGTATATAATGGCCAAAACAACAATCTTTCAGGGAAATCAAAACAACTCGAATAAAAACTCAAACAAAATATTTGTGAGAATTATAGAAAATATAATTAAACGGGGCAACTCCTGAAGGCGCCAGCTTAACCAGTATAGCAGTAAACTCGATGAGATGGTCTCCCCCGCTTCACTCATCGGCGTCAATGCGCCATGATGGTAATCAATCATTCCATCAACAGAAACGAGAGGAGACCACCATGAAGATTACCACTATCGGTTTAGACTTGGCAA
>JAKIUD010000024.1 GCA_021647765.1 Desulfuromusa sp.
TCGACAGGGTAAAAAAAAGAGCCTTCCACAAAAGACTCATATTGTCTGACAATTTCCTCCGACAGGTCAAATTAAACTGAAAATATCCACAGACTTCGGTGCCGTTTATTGTGGAAACTTACACCAGACATCGGGATAAGCTATGCGCGGTGGGCGTGACTTAAGAGGATGGTAGAGAATCCAGCGATAAAAGCCAAAACGAGTCGCGGTAGGAACGCCGGTTACCCAGCGCCCCCCGCACAGATCCCGGCCTGCACGCCCCCTGTCAACGCTTCGCTGCCTCCCTTACGGAAAGCCAACGCATGACTCGGGGTCATAGCTGGTCGCTAGCCTTTACTATGTAGGGACGTTCACCCTTCGATCCATGCCGGCTTTTACCGGCGCTTTCGATCCGACCCTGGGCACTCCAAGGGTGTAGTCTTGAATGCACTTGAAGCTGTGAGATCCTTTTAGAAACAACTTCTGGAACGAGGGAATAAGGAGGTATGACTCCAATCAACAGATCTTGAATTTCCATAGATTTGAGACAGGGGAAGCCTGAGCTATTCTGTTGTCACTATCCGGAATCCCTTAGGCACACTTGGGCGAGGATCAGCATTTGGAAATACTTATTGACAAAAGTCAATCTTGACCATTATACTTGGGTTCTTAGACGCAGTTCCACAGCAACGGACTAGACCAGAAAGGAGCTCAGTGATGGACAAAACGAGACGTCAAGCACTTGCAGCGATGGGGGTAGCAACAGGGGCAGCAGCAGTTTTTGGCTCAACGGCACTTAATGCCTTTGCTAAAAATGAACAGCCTGCAGCTGTGCCTTCAGCGTTGCCGTGGCTCTGGAAAAAACTTGACCCGATGGAGGCAGGGAAGAGAGCGTTCAACTATTACCACGAAAAAGGTGGCTGAGGTAGCGGAGCCTGGCTGGGGGTCCTCAGCCTTATGAAAGAAGAGATCGGCTATCCATACATCCTACTTCCCGAAGATATGTTCCACCACACTGCTGGTGGGTATGGGGGTGAAGGCACCCTGTGTGGCGCCATCGGCTCATGTGCAGCCATCATCAACCTGGTCGCTTATGACAACAATAAAACCCATTCGAAATTGGTGGCGGATCTAATCAATTGGTACAGCCAGCAAACATTTCCTACCAAAATGTTTGATAGTATTGCCACCTATAAAGACCAGGTACAGGTCGCTCCCGGTTCGCCATTGTGCCATGTCTCTGCTTCCACCTGGATGCAAGCTGCGGAAGTTTCCTATAAAGATAAACCGCGGAAAGACCGCTGCGCGAAAGTTACAGCAGCAACCGCTTACCGAACGATCGAAATACTCAATCAGCACCTAGAGGGCAAATACGCGTTTATAGGACCTGTTCATACCGAGGAAACCGAGGAATGCCTCAGTTGTCACGGAAAAAAAGCAGCTTACACTGAAAAAGGACTCAACGACTGCTTGGACTGCCACGACGACCACACCAAATAACAACGGCACCCCAAATGATGGGGAAAGGGGTATCTATAAAGTCCCCCCTCAGATCACTGACAAACCCCAAATTTTCGGATGTGGGGTTTTGTTTTTCCCTTTTACGGAAGGGATGTCTCAAAAATTGTGACATAATGGCTTTTGGCTTCGACTGAGAGCCATTTTCTTTGGCACGGACTTGGCAAAGATAGACAATTGACAGGGTTTGCCATAAGCTCTAGGTGTCATCTATAAAGGAGAATGCCTATGGCAACCATGAATGTTTCGTTACCTGATCAAATGAGGATCTGGGTCGAAGAATGCGTGCAAAGTGGACGTTATGCAAACGCATCAGACTACGTTCGTGACCTGATCAGAAAAGACCATCTCAAGTTGGAACAGTTGCGCCAGGCTCTGATAGAGGGTGAAAACTCAGGCTCATCAACAGGTCTGGATATTGATGCTTTTATTGCTGACAAGAAAAAGTCCCTCTTTTTATGAGTCAGGTAGTTTTATCACCGAAAGCCAAATCAGACCTCAGTGGGATCTGGGACTATACTCTTGAAGAATGGGGGATCGATCAAGCTGAAAAATATGTTCGATAACTGTGGGTCGCAAACCTGGAGCAAGCCTGCAACAATACAACTTCTACTGACATTCGTGAGGTGAGACCTGGATATAGAAAATTCAGATCTGGCTCACATGTCATATTTTTCAAGCTGGTTGATGGTGGAATTGACGTGATCAGGATACTGCATCAACGGATGGATTTTGAACGGCACCTATAGCATCTCAAAAATAGTGATTTAAGTGGAGGCTGCTGCCAAACAGACGCAGCCTCCTTGCTTTTATACCTGCTGGGTCTGCTCAATAAATTCCTTGTCCAGCTTCACCGCCAAGCGGTACTCGAAACATTGAACTGGCGGGCTAAATCCTCTTTGCTGATGACTACAGAATCGAGCATCTCCAGCAGTTCTCGTTCTTTCCGTTTTGACAGCTTCGGTTTGCGGCCAAATTTTACACCGGCAGCCATTGCACGCTCTCGCCCCTCTCGGGCTCGCTCAGTGATCAGTTCTCGCTCAAACTCCATTAATTCAAGCACAGAACGGGCAAGCCGATCCAGTTTGGTAACAACAAAAACATCTCCATCCCTGACGTAGTTCAATGCCTTCTCAAGTTCGAGCCTTACAGTTCCTCTGGCTCCCGATGCTTTTCTTCGAAGATTTTGTCGCAGTCTACCAGCCTATCTCTTTGCAAACTGAGGTCTTGGCCGGTCGTGCTGACGCGGGCGTAGCCAACTCTTTGTCCATTCATCATCCCCAACCCTTTCTCCCTCCTTGGCAATTTTAATATCGACTGAGAAAATTTGCTTGAGCGGTGGTTTAGTTTTCAACCTTCCTCTTGGCAAGCATCCCAAAACCCTGCAATCTTACTGGTAAGAATTATCGTAGGAGGAATCTTATGGCAACGTTAGCTACAACAAAAATGTCCTCGAAGGGTCAGGTCGTCATCCCTGAAGACGTGCGTAAGCGTCTCAACCTCAAAGCTGGTACGCAATTTGTC
The DNA here is from genome assembly GCA_021647765.1 of Desulfuromusa sp. Lineage (GTDB taxonomy): Bacteria > Desulfobacterota > Desulfuromonadia > Desulfuromonadales > Geopsychrobacteraceae > Desulfuromusa. The sequence continues at coordinate 3,022 of JAKIUD010000024.1, forward strand.
GTTGTCGGCGATAGCGACGTTGTGATTCTGAAGGTCATTTCCCCGCCATCCATGGATGAGTTTGACGGGTTGGTCGCAGATGCGATTGCAGAGGTTCGGGGCGGCAAGTAAAGGTTGTTCTCGATACCAATGTCTTCATCTCGGGGATTTTCTTCATGAGAAAATCTCGAAAAGAGGAAAATTTCAGCGCAATAGCTGTAGGGCATCCTCGGTAGCAGCTTCCAAAACCCCCGCATGAGCAGCCAGATCCAGAACGGTAATCCGTTCACGGATGGCACGGCTGTTGAGAGCAGCCAGGATAAATTCATCCTTGGTCAAGCGGAAGACCTCAAGATTAAAAGGGGCGCCAGTTCGGGCAAACAGATCGGCAAAATATTCCGGAGGTTGTACTTGCTGGAAAAGAGCCTGCAGCTCATCCCACTTTTCCGGCAGGAGGGTATCGAACCGCAGCAGAGCCTCCCGCTTATTCTGAAATTGTTTGGCAACTTCCTCAGCATAGGAGCCCCAGATTTCAGGAATCCAGGCTGCTGTCACGGTAAATAATAGCTCCGCCTTTTGTGGCAGAGCACCCTTATCCAATTGTGCCAGACGCCGGTAGCAAGCGGTTGAAAGAATGATTCCGATCCCAACTTGCAAACCATGCAGTTCCGGCTCTCGACCTGTTATTGGCTCCCGCATATCCCAGAAATGGGAAACCAGATGCTCTCCACCTGATGCGGGCGCACTCGATCCGGCCAGGCTCATAGCAACTCCCGACAATAGCAGACCGTTAAACAGCCCCATCACTGCAGAGGTGTCACCCCTGCCGATTGCTTCGGGATTCTCGGAATAACTATGCTCAACCTCAGCCATCATTGCTGCGGGCAAACCACAGTAGCTACCGCTGAACAACAATGATTCACATTGCCAGTCAATATCAGAAACCACCTTGGCCAGCACATCACAGAAACCCGCCTGGCGCAGTTTAAGCGGTGCCTGCTGAATAACTTCGGGGATAGCATAAATTCTTTGTGGCGGGATGGCAGGGAGAGTTCTTTTGACCCCTTTGACCTTGATCGCAGCAATCCCGGAGGTATAGCCATTCATCGATGGGGCGGTCGGCAGACACCAGAAATCGATCTGATCCTCACTGGAGGAATATTTACCCAGATCATTGATCGTGCCGGAACCGACCGAAATAACCAGCGCGACATCTTGAAGAAAAGAACGCACCGTTTCAATCAAAGCTGCTGTTGCCACAGGGTGGGAATCAAACTGATAAGAGGTCAGGTTCACTTTTTCAGCACGAAGACGTTGTTGCAGATCGGCACCGGCAACGGCATAGGTTTCCGGATCAAAAAGAAGCAAAACTGGCCGATCAGCATAGATCGCGTGGCAATCTTCTGCCAGGATCTGACTGGCATCCTTTCCCGAATAGAGAGTGACTTGTGGAACCGGATGTTCGTGATTGCAGGTACAACCAGTAAGGTAGGTTTCTGGATTGACGATACGGGGATGTTGGCGCGGTTCAGAAGGCATCAGCTATTTCTCTCGTTCCACCAGACCTTTGACAAACCAGCGTTGCATGAATAACACCACCAAAACTGGTGGCAGCATGACAATCAGGGCTCCGGCCATGGCAATATGCCAGTCAGGGGGGTCTTCTGGTGACGGCAATAAGTGTTGTAAACCAATAACTGCAGTGGTCATCTTGGGATTGGTCGTAATCAGCAGTGGCCAGAGATATTGGTTCCAGCCGTAGACGAATTCGATCACCACCAAAGCGGCAATATTGGTTTTGGACAGGGGAAGGAGGATTTTCCAGAAAAAGGTCATTGGTGAGGCGCCGTCCATTTTGGCCGCTTCGCAGAGTTCTTCGGGAATAGTGAGGAAAAACTGGCGGAACAAAAAAGTACAGGTTGCCGAAGCGGTCAAAGGGAGAATCAATCCAGCATAGCTGTCAAGTAAACTGAACTCCAAAGTGACCTGGATATCATGTCCGGAAAACCAACTGACGACACCATCCAGACCCAAGGCATTCCAGACGGACTGAAGTGGCCCGAAAATATTTGCCGCCATCTCATAGGTCGGCAGAATACGGACTTCAACCGGCAGCATCAAGGTACAAAAAACCGTAGCAAAAGCAACAACCCTGAAGCGGTAATCAAAATAAACGATAGAAAATGCGCCGAACAGGGAAACAATGATCTTCCCGAAAGTGATCCCACTGGCCATGACAAAGGAATTAAACAACTGAGTGCCAAGATCCCCACGCCCCCAGGCTTCAGCCAGATTATTGAATAATTGATCACCTGGAATCATCACCATAGGAACGCGAGAGACATCCTCAATCGGCAAGGTTGCGGCAATAATTGCGTAGAGAATCGGGAAACCAACGACCGCAATTCCTAAAATGAGAGCCGCATAGGTGAAAGTGTCAAGGACTGGTGTCTTTTCAACCATCATTAGTTTGTGTCCTGTTACGCGTCACAGAAGATATCACCCTGTATATTGAACTTTACGTTCCACATATTTAAACTGCAGAACCGTAATCAAAATAATCAAAGCCATCAGCACAACCGATTGAGCCGAGGAGGAACCAAGATTCAAACCGATAAAACCATCCTGGTAAACCTTGTAGACAAGGATATTGGTCGACCCCCCCGGACCACCCTGAGTCACCGCATGAATGATCCCGAAAGACTCAAAAAACGAAAAGATAATTGTCATAACGGTGACGAAAAACATCGTTGGGGACAATAGCGGAAAGGTGATTGCCCAGAAACGTCGAAATGGGCTGGCGCCATCCATAGCTGCAGCTTCAATCAACGAATGGGGAACTGCCTGTAACCCTGCCAGAAAAAAGACAAAGTTATAGCTGATATTTTTCCAGGCGCTCGCCAGTACGATCATTAACATGGCATTGGAGCTTTTCAGCAAGGGATTCCAGTCAATTCCAAGCCATTTTTCCATACCGATTGCCACCACCCCATAGGACGGGTGGAGGAGAAAAAGCCACAAAATTCCTGAAATTGCAGGGGCAATTGCATAAGGCCAAATCAGTAAAGTACGGGTCAACGATGTAAGCCGCAGTGCCCGATTGGCCATGGTTGCAAGGAACAAACCGCAGGTAATTGAGACAATTGCGACCAAACCACTAAAAAGCAGGGTTGTTTCTATCGATTTCAAATAGAGGGGATCCCTAAATAGAGCAATGTAATTGTCAAACCAGACAAACCGGGATCGAAATCCAAATGGGTCACTCAACTGGAAAGACGCAACGATCCCCTGTACTGCCGGCCAATAGAAGAAGGCTGCCGTAATCAGTAACTGCGGTAGAATCAGAAAATACGGCAATGTTTGTGTTTTAAAATAAGAGCGTTTTTTTATCATGTCAAAATCATCGCATAAGTCAGGGGCATCCCCGAAGAGAAGATACCCCTGATTCCACCTGTCAGGAGGTTAAAAAAACGTTTTCGAGACCGCGAGTGCAAGGCAAAAAATGTCGAGGTCTTGAAAAACCGCTGCGACGCCTCACTTATAGATACTCTCAAACTCACGTAGTTTAATATTACTTCTAGCCACGGCGCTATCCAGCGCCTGCTGAGGTGTTTTTGAATCGTTCCAGACCAGCTCAAGTTCTTCATTAATAATGTTACGAATCTGGATAAAATATCCCAGACGCAGACCGCGGGAAATCTTGGTTGGAATCCGCCGGGTCAACTGCTTGATGCCAACTTCCTGAAGGGGGTTTTCTTTATAATACCCCTCGGATTTAAGTTGATTATAGGCCGTCAAGGTAATCGGGAAGTAACCAGTCGCTTTGTGCCAGAGAATTTGTGGCCCATTCCCTGCCAGATAGTTCAGGAATGCGGCAACACCGGCATAATCCTGCTTCGGTAAACCCTTAAAAACCCACAGAGAAGCTCCACCAATAATACTGTTCTGCGGCTCTTTCATCCAGGATTCCACTGGCAGTGGAGCCACATCCCAAGTGAAATCTTTAACTGCTTTTTTCAGCTTTGCAATACCACTGATTGAGTCAATGTACAGGCCAGCATTCTGGGCGATAAATTCAGATTTAGGCCCCTGGTATTTCTGCCCACCATAGTAGAAACGCTTGTCCCCCATCCATCTCTTCAACCGGGCAATGTGGTTAACTACTTTGTCATTATTGATCAGCAGCTTGGTATCCAGACCTTCATAACCATTCGCTTTACTGGCAAACGGAATATTATGGATGGCACTGTAGTTTTCTATCTGAGTCCAGGACTGCCAAGCGGTGACCAGACCACCCTTAACTCCTGCCTTAACCAGCTTACCAGTAATCTCACCCACTTGATCCCAGGTGATTGGCTTATCCTTGGACAACATGGGAATTCCAGCTTTTTTAAACAGATCAACATTATAGTACATAACCGGAGTCGATGAGTTGAATGGCATCGACATCAGGTTGCCGTCGGCATTCATATAATAGGATAGTACCGGTTGTAAATACTGAGACCAGTCAATTTTGTAACCTTTATCAGCCATTAGTTGATAAACCGGATAGATAGCTCCAGACATCATCATCGTCTGGGTTCCAACCTCAAAAGATTGTAGAATATGCGGCTGTTTACCAGCACGAACAGCGGCTACCCCGGCATTAACAACTTCATCATAGGCTCCCTTATAAGTAGGAATAACCTTATATTCAGATTGGGAGCTGTTAAATCCGTCAACAATTTTTTGCACAACTTCACCACGCGCGCCGCGCATGGCATGCCACCAGTTAATTTCAATCGGTTTTGCAAAGGCAGCTCCGGCAAAACTGATTTGCATAATGACCGTCACAACAAGCCAGAAACATTTAATTCTCGACATATTTTCCTCCCATTGGATTCGTCTGGGATTTTCTCATCCCAAACATATAAGATCTTGCAAGAAACCATACGAATAGTGCAAAGTGTTCTGAAACTTAAAACTAAGTTTTAATAGATAAAGTAAAGACCAATAAAGTCTGTTCGTCAATGGGTTGATCGAAAAAAATATCTGACTATAATAACAATAGCTTGAAAGTCTCTTATCTGCTGGAGTTTTTATTCAATGGCCAATGTAATCTTAAAAGATCTTTTCAAGAATTATGGCAAGCTGGAAGTTGTTCATGGCATCAACCTGAACGTTGTTGATCAAGAATTTGTGGTTCTCGTTGGCCCGTCCGGTTGCGGTAAATCGACAGTATTGAGAATGATCGCCGGACTTGAGAATATTACTAGCGGAACCATCGAAATTGCAGATAAAGTGGTTAATGACATCGCACCAAAAGATCGGGATGTAGCGATGGTCTTTCAAAATTATGCCCTTTATCCCCATATGAATGTCTACAAAAATATGTCCTTTGGTTTGACCTTAAGAAAAATGCCGAAAGATGAAATTGAACAACGGGTGAAAGAAGTCGCCGCAATTCTGGAACTTGATGATTTCCTCTACCGCAAGCCACATGAATTATCGGGTGGACAACGGCAGAGAGTTGCTATGGGACGGGCTATTGTTCGCCGCCCGGCGGTGTACCTGTTTGACGAACCACTGTCCAACCTTGACGCCAAGTTGCGAACTCAAATGCGCCTGGAAATCAAACTATTACACCATCAGGTGCAGAATACCATCATCTACGTTACCCATGATCAGGTTGAAGCGATGACCCTGGCAGACCGGATTGTGGTTATGCGGGACGGCTATATTGAACAGGTGGGCAGCCCGATAGAGATATTCCAGCAGCCTGCCAATGCATTTGTCGCCAGCTTCATAGGTTCTCCACCGATGAATCTTCATCCAGCAACGATAATCAACACTGCTGATGGACAAAAACTCAAGCTGGGTGACCAATTGGAGATCCCCCTGCCAAAGAAAGAAAATACCCACCTAAAAGATGGGCAAAAAGTCATTATGGGGCTGCGTACTGAAGATGTCTTTGTTGCCCAGGAGGAGGATAAGAAGACCGAAGGACTGACCTTCACCAGAGAAGGAACCGTTAAAATTGTTGAACCCTTGGGCAATGAAACCAATCTGCATATGGATATACAAGGGGCAAAACTGGTCGCTAAATCAGAAGGGCGTCGCCACTTCTCCATTGGAGAGCAACTACAGATGAGTCTTGATCTGACCCACCTGCATATCTTTGATGCTGAATCGGAGCTGTCAATTTATTGAGGGTTTTGTAGACATTTAGATATAATTTTTCTCAATTGCATATCTGACAGTACCCGCAGTATTGCGTATTGAGAGTTTTTGCATCAATGATGCGCGATGATGATGAACCGTACGCAAACTGATAAAAAGCAGGTCAGCAACTTCCTGGTTTGACTTTCCTTCAGCAATTATTTTCAACAGTTCAGCGCCATCGGCTAAAAGGGCTCCGTAGTTTTTAATTATGGGGCTCTTTTTTGTTATTCACTCTGTTCTGCTGCAATTTCAGCAACCCGCAGACAAGATGTTAAACGTCCATCGAATTCTTCTACTTCTGGTACCTGCTCGGCACATTTCGCCTTCGCAAAGGGGCAGCGGGTGTGGAAAACACAACCGGAGGGGGGGGAGAGTGGTGAGGGGAGTTCACCGGAAAGGATAATCCGTTGTTTTCGATTTTGTGCTTTTAAGTGGGGGGTTGATGCCAGTAGGGCTTGAGTATAAGGGTGTCGTGGTTGTTCAAAAATCTGTTCAGATTTACCATATTCGGCAACTTTACCCAGATACATCACCATAACGTCATCGGCAATATAGCGTACCACCGAGAGATCGTGAGCGATAAACAAAAAGGCCAGGTTCATCTCTTCCTGCAGATCCATCAGCAGGTTCAACACTTGCGCCTGCACTGAGACATCCAGCGCCGAGACCGGTTCATCGGCCACCACCAGTTTAGGTTCGAGCATTAACGCCCGTGCAATGGCAATCCTCTGGCGCTGGCCACCGGAGAACATGTGCGGGTAGCGATCATAATGTTCCGGGCGCAAACCGACCTTCCCCATCGTATTCCGTATGCGTTTCTCCCGTTCAACCTTACTCAGGTCACTGTTGATAGCCAGAGGTTCGCCTATAATTGTCCCGATTTTCTTACGTGGATTAAGTGATCCGTAGGGATTTTGAAAAATCATCTGTACCCGTTGTTGAGCCGCTTTCAATTCATGATCCGAGCCTTTAGCCAAATCGAATCCATCAAACTTTAATTCCCCACTGGTGGGACGCTCTATCATTGTCACCTGACGAGCCAGGGTCGATTTACCACAACCAGATTCACCTACGACTGCCAGGGTTTTTCCAGCCTCAACCTGAAAACTAACCCCATCAAGAGCCTTAACAATAGCTGCTGGTTTAAACGGCCCCTGTGAAACTTCATAAAAATGGGTCAGTTCCCAGGCTTCCAGAATAATGTTTTTGCTCATTGTTGTGGTATTCCTTCTGCATCCAACGGAGTAAAACACCGAACCTGTCGACCATCCAGAGCTGTTTCAAGTTGCGGTGTTTGCTGGCGACAGCTATCAGTTGCAAAACGGCAACGCGGGTTCAAAAGACAACCTGTCGGACGATCAAATTGACCGGGAACCACTCCGGGAATTGTTTTCAACCGAGTTTCCCCATCCGAACGTTCCGGCAAAGCCTCAAGCAGGGCTGCAGTATATGGATGACGTGGCGATTCGAAAATTTCGGGAACCGGCCCCATCTCAACAACCTGTCCTGCATACATCACCACAATCCGATGAGCCGACTCAGCAACCAACGCCAGATCATGGGTAATCAAGATCAAAGCCATCTGTCTTTGACGTTGTAAATTAAGTAACAAATCAATGATTTGCGCCTGAATCGTCACATCCAGAGCAGTTGTTGGCTCGTCAGCAATCAACAATCCAGGGTTACAGGCAATTGCCATCGCGATCATCACCCGTTGACTCATACCTCCAGAGAGTTGGTGCGGAAAGGCCTTGAGTCTTGCTTGAGGATCGGGGATACCAACCTGCTCCAGCAATTCCAAGGATCGGGAGCGGCGCATCGCTCTGCTGCCACCTTCATGAATTTTGAGTGCTTCAGCAATCTGAAAACCGGTCGTAAAGCAGGGATTCAAACTGGTCATCGGCTCCTGAAAAATCATCGCTATTTCACGTCCGGTGATTTTACGGCGCTGTTTATCGGGCATCGCCTGTAAGTCTTCCCCATCAAATTCAAGTTTGTCTGCCACAACCCGACCTGGCCAGTCAATCAGACCCATGATCGCCTTGGCTGTTACTGACTTTCCAGAACCGGATTCACCGACAATCCCGAGAACTTCACCCTTTTCAATTTCCAGACAGACGTTATCGACTGCCCTGAAGGGACTTTTCTCGCTGCCGAATTCAACGGTTAAATTTTTGATCTGTAATAGTGCCATGTTACGTATATTCTCTCAATTTCCACAAAAAACCACACGGTAACGTGAATGGTACTAATTTAAGGAATTTCTTAGCAAAAACGGGACTGTCCCCGCATGGGGGCTGTCCCAGGCTTTTGCGGTGCGAACCACAGCAGTCCCTCTTGGCTCGTAAACTTCGGGACAGCCCCCGATGGGTCTGGGGACAGTCCCAAGTTTACTGCAATACCCCTAAAACTATCACCATTCCATGGCTAAGCAAAAATTTCGACCTACAAGGCTCAGTTATTTTTCAGGGGTGAAGACATACACCTATGTATGTCGAGATCCTGAGAAATAGCTGTAACGCCGTAGGGCGGACTTTTTGCGCCGCCACTGCTATAATTTCATCTTTGGATCCAGCGCATCACGCAAACCGTCACCCATCAGGTTAAATGCCAGAACAGTCAGCAAAATCATCAGCCCAGGAAAAGTAACCACCCACCAGGCTCGCTGGATAAATTCGAGAGCATTGGCCAGCATTGACCCCCATTCAGGACTTGGTGGTTGTGCTCCCAGCCCAATAAAACCAAGCGCTGCTGCGTCAAGAATCGCATTAGAGAATCCAAGGGAGGCCTGAACAATCAACGGTGCCATACAGTTCGGCAGAATGGTAATAAAAATAAGTCGCATCACCCCGGCGCCACTGACTTTTGAAGCGATAACATAATCCTTGGATGTTTCGGCAATCACCGAAGCCCGGGTAATCCGAACATAATGGGGAAGGTAGGTGATCGCAATAGCAATCGACGCATTGATCAAACCTGGTCCCAGAATCGTGACAATAGCCAGAGCCAACAACAGACTGGGCAATGCCATGATAATATCCACGGCACGCATAATCAGAACATCAGTCATCCCCCTGGCATAGCCAGACACCAACCCGATCAGGGTGCCAAGTAGCAGCGATAGAGAAACAACCATCATGCCGATAAATAGCGACAATCTCCCACCATAAATCAGTCGGGTTAAAACATCGCGGCCAACTTCATCGGTTCCGAGGGGAAAGCGCCAGAGGCCACCATTCTGCCAGGCGGGTGGAGTAAGAATATAATCACGATATTGTTCATACGGGGAGTGAGGCGTCAGAAAGTTCGCAAACAGTGCCGCCAGTAACACGGTAAGGATAATAACGAAACCGATCAGCGCGCCGCGATTTTCACAGAAATAACCCCAGAATTCCCGGAACGGATCTGGAGGAACCAACTCATCAACAACCGCTACCTGAACTTGCTCACTCATCTCCTCAGCTCCTAGCGATTATGACGAATACGCGGATTGGCCACGCCGTAAAGAATATCAACGGTAAGATTAACAAAAATCACCAGACAGGAAATCAACAGAATTCCCCCTTGCACTGAGGGATAATCACGTCGATAGATCGAATCAAGCATCCATTTCCCCACTCCTGGCCAGGAAAAAATTGTCTCAGTCAGGATCGCCCCGGCCATCAGGACTCCGACCTGGAGGCCAATAACTGTGATGACCGGGATTAATGCATTACGCAGGGCATGGATGCAAACCACCAAGGGCATGGATAATCCTTTGGCTCGAGCCACCAGAACGTAATCTTCACGTAAAACTTCCAACATTGCTGAACGGGTCATCCGGGCAATAACCGCCAGAGGGATCGTTGCCAGAACAATTGAGGGTAAAATCAGATGGCGTAGTGCTGAAATAAATGCACCTGCCTCATTAGAGAGAAATGAATCAATCACCATAAACCCGGTCACCTCATCCACCCAGAACATGGCTGAAATCCGACCTGAAACAGGCGTCCAGCCCAGACCGACAGAAAAGAACAGGATCAGCAACAAACCCCACCAGAAAATCGGCATTGAATAGCCGGTGAGGGATAAACCCATCACCGTGTAGTCCGTCAATTTACCCCGGCGTACAGCAGCAATGATTCCCGCCGGGAGACCAATCACAATCGCAATGATAATAGCGCAGAAACTCAACTCAAGCGTTGCCGGAAAGAGGGTAAAAAACTCGCGGATAACCGGCTCTCGAGTCACAATTGAGGTTCCCAGGTCACCATGGAAAATACCGGTCAGATAGTGCCAGTACTGAACCAGCAAAGGCTTATCAAGTCCCATCTTTGCCAGCAATTCGGCATGCCGAATCGGATCAACACCACGCTCACCGGCCATCAGCTCGACCGGATCGCCAGGGATCAGACGAATCAGTGAAAAAGTCAGCAATGTCACCCCGAGAAAGGTCGGGATAACGACGCCAATACGTTTGAGTAAAAAACTAAACATGAATGATAAGTGCCCGACAAGAAAAACCGGGGAGAAGTAAAATCCTCCCCGGCTTGATGAGGTGTGTAACTAATTTACTTCAGATCAACTCCGTAGAAAATATGTCCACCGAGGGGATCAACTTTGTAGTTCTTAACATTATTTGTCATCGGGATAAATACGACAGAGTGAGCAATTGTTGCCCAGGGAGCCTGCTCTTTGAATATAATTTGAGCCTGCTCATAGAGTTTGGTTCGTACTGCCGGGTCAGCAACAACTTTAGCCTGCTGAATCAGATCTTCAAATGGCTTGTAACACCAGTTTGCACGGTTTGAGCCACCAACCCCATCACAACCAAGCAATACGGCGAGGAAGTTATCCGGGTCACCATTATCCCCAGTCCAACCTAACAGCACAGCACCGTCACGATTAACGTCTTTGGAGCGCTTCAGGTACTCGCCCCACTCGTAAGAAACAATCTCAACCTTAACCCCGACCTTAGCGAAATCAGCCTGAATAACTTCGGCCATCCGGCGTGCATTCGGGTTGTAAGGACGCTGGACGGGCATAGCCCAGACCTTCATCTCAAAACCGTTCGGATAACCAGCTTCTGCCAACATTTTCTTTGCTGCAACCGGATCAAAAGAGTCATCCACAGTTGCTTCATTGTAAGACCAGATAGTCGGTGGAATCGGGTTCTTAGCTATTTTACCGGCACCTTGAAAAACCGTGTCAATGATAGCTTGTTTATTCATCGCCTTGTTCAGTGCTTTCCGAACCTTGACATTATCGAATGGAGCAACCTTGGTATTATAGGCAAGGTAACCAACATTCAGCCCTTCCTGTTGCATAACATTAATCTTGGGATCAGCTTGCATCGCGGCAATATCAGCAGGGTTAGGATAGGGCATAACCTGACATTCACCGGCTTTTAATTTAGCGTAACGAACTGAGGCATCGGGAGTAATGGAAAAGACCAGCTTGTCAATTGCAGCTTTACCCTTCCAGTAATCCTTGAAAGCGGTGTAGCGGATTTGCGCATCTTTTTTGTAACCCTGGAAAGTAAAAGGTCCAGTACCGATTGGCCACTGATCAACCTTCTCGGGAGTCCCAGCTTTCATCATTGCATCAGCGTATTCAGCAGATTGAATAACGGCAAAATCCATCCCCAGGTTTGCCAGCATTGGTGCTTCTGGACGATTGAGGACAAATCTAACTGTATAATCATCAACTTTTTCGATTTTGTTCAACAGAGCCGGCATCGACATGCCATTAAAATATTCGTAATTTCCCCCTGAGATGGCATAAAAAGGGTGATCTTTCTTCCACTGCCGCTCAAAAGTAAAAATGACATCATCAGCATTCATATCGCGGGTTGGCTTGAAATGTTTGGCAGATTGAAATTTAACCCCTTTACGCAGCTTGAATGTATAGACTTTGCCATCATCCGAAACAGTCCAACTTTCAGCCATCCCCGGCTCAAGCTCCGTTGTTCCACGGACAAAATGAGTTAAACCCTCAAAAACGGTTCTTGACGTCGCATCAAACGTTGTCCCAGAAGTGTACAGTTGTGGAGCAAAACCTTCTGGGCTACCTTCGGAACAATAGACCAGAGTTTTGGCCTGCACCTGACCAACAAACAGCAGCAGTAGCAGAATTGGCAATAACCGGGTCAAAAGTTTTTGCATTATTGAAGCCTCCTATTTTCAAGTGTAAGACAAAACCGCATGACGTCACCATAACTCATTAAAGTTTTGTCCGAATCAAAAACTTACAAAAAAATCAAAAGGTTGTCAAGATAAACCCTGTTCTATTTTTCAACTTCATCAATCTGTAAAGGGATTGGTCGTCCAAGCAAACGGTTCCCCCTTCTCAGCAGCAAAAGGTCATCCTCCAAACGAATCCCCCCGAAATCCAAGTACTCCATCAGTCTAGCATAGTTGATAAATTCTGCATGCCGATCCGCTTTTTTCCACTGTTCAATCAAACCCGGGATGAAATAGATCCCCGGCTCTACGGTCAAGACAAAACCTTCCTGAAGTTCGCGTCCCAAGCGTAGCCCGGAAAGACCAAATTGCATTGAGCGTTGAATCTTGTCATCGTAACCGACGCAATCCTCACCGAGATCTTCCATATCATGAACATCCAGACCAAGCATGTGCCCCAGCCCATGCGGCATGAATAGAGCATGAGCTCCGGCAGCAACAGCCTGGTCGAGATCCCCCTGCATCAATCCCAGAGATCGTAACCCCTCCACCAGTGTTCGAGCAACGGCAAAATGGACATCCAGATAAGCAATGCCCGGACGGATCAATTTCTTTGCCCGCGCCATACAGTCCAGAATAACCTGATAAATATCGCATTGCTGCGAGCTGAACTGTCCCCCAACCGGGAGGGTACGAGTGTGATCAGAGGCATAGTGTAGCAAGCTTTCAACCCCGCAATCAACCAGCAGCAGATCGCCATCCCGCAACTGGTTATCCCTCTGATGATTATGCAGAGTCTCGCCATGGATGGTCACAATCGGAGGGAAAGAGAGCATTCTTCCAGCACGGGCGGCAACCGCTTCCAGTTCACCAGCAATTTCCCATTCATAAGTCCCTTCGCGAGCCATTTCCATTGCTGTGGTATGAAGTTGATAACCCAGCCTGGCGGCAACATCCAGCTCTGCAACCTCCTCCTCACCCTTAACCGAACGGAGTGCCACAACAGCTTTGATCAATGCGGGTGAAACATCCTTATCCAATTCGGTCATATTTTTCCCCAACAAATTGCTCAGGATGATTTTATTGTCAGCTCGACAGGTTGGAAGGTAGTGAATGGATCTTCCCGCTGCAACTGCGGATGAAAGAAGATTCTCCAGGCTATCAATTGAAATAGTCTCTGAAACACCAACCCGTTCAGCTTGGCTCTGAAGTGACGGTTGCGAGCCACTCCAGATCACATTGTCAAGAGTCTGCTGCCGACCGAAGATGATTTCACGCCCGGAATCAGCGTCCAGCACAACGGCAAGTTCTGGCTGATCCAGACCACAGAAATAGAGAAAGCTGCTGTCCTGACGAAATCGATAGCAATTATCGACAGAATTAAATGGGGAATCAATATTTCCCAGCAGCAGGATTAAACCACTTTCGACCTGCTGGATGAGTTTTTGTCGCCGTTTTTGGTAGATTTCCGTTGCAAACATGAAAAGTCCTTATGATCACGAATGAAAACTATTAAAGTTATATTTTCTCTCAAAGATCTCTTTTCCTTATGGTAGACTGTTGGCAGTCTGCCGGACTATCAGTCGAACTCGTTACAAAAGTTCTCATGGAGGGAAATTTTATGTCGCGCTGGTTGAAAATTACTTTAATTTCTACTGTGGTTATTTTTGGATTATTACTCCTATCCATGCTGGTTGTCCCCTGGCAGATCAAAAAGCAAGGAAGAAATTGGGTCGCCGAAAACACTGCTCGTACTTTAACGATTGAAAAAGTATTCTTCAACCCTTTTACCCTGACGGTTGAACTCAGAGGAACAAAACTGACCGAACAGAATAGTGATCAACCCTTTGTAAAATTTAAACGGCTGATGCTCTCCGGTAGCGTTATGTCTATCATGAAACAGGCGGTCATTCTTGACCGCGTCGAACTGGATGAGCCTTTTGTCAACCTTGAACTGCTCGGCAAACAGGAATTTAACTTCTCTGACTTTACCCGCCTGGGTAGTAGTAATCCAGAGCCAGTACCGACTGAAGCAAAAAAACCATTCCATTTTTCCCTCAATAATATTGTTCTCAGCAACGGCAGCATAGATTTTACCGATCAAACTTCGGAAAAAAAATCGCAACATCAGATTCGTGAACTGAACTTGAGTGTTCCCTTTATTGGCAATATCCCCTACCTGACCGATGATTACGTTGAACCACAGCTGTCGATGCTCCTGAACGGAGCAAAGTTCCATGCTGATGGACAACTGAAACCATTTAAGGATTCGCTGGAAACCAAACTTTTTCTGAGCTTGGATAATGCTGATCTTGCTTATTATGCGTTCCATTCGCCGGTTCCGTTGCCGATTGAGCTCAAACAGGGAATGCTTGATTGTGAAATTGATCTGTCCTATCGGGTTTCTGCTAACGAGGAGCCAAAGTTATTACTCGGTGGCGAATTGGCACTCTCCGACATTGACTTGCGTGAATTGGATGGAAGCGAACTGTTCCGCATGCCGACTCTGATTCTCGATCTCGACTGGGCAGATCTTTTTAGCCGGGACTTCAATCTGGTCTCCCTTGATATCTACGATCCGGAGTTCTTTGTTGATCGGGACAGTTCAGGGCGCTGGAACTTTCAGCGGATTCTCCCTGCCAAAGAAATCTCCTCTTCGGCAGAAGAAAAGGAGCCGGTAAATAGCGAGACAGCAGATCGTTTACCTCTCCTGACAATTGAAAAACTGGCGCTGATCGATGGTCAAATCCACTACCGTGATAATTTTGTCCCCGGTGGCTTTGCCGAAGAGATTCGCCTGATCAATCTGGAGCTGAACAATCTTTCCACTCATCTGCAACAGAAAACAATTGCAACTCTGAAGCTACAAACTGACCGGGAATTTACAACCGCAGTCAGTGGCGAATTTGGGATCAATCCAACCACGGCACAGATCGATTTGAGTGCTGAACAATTACCCCTGAAGCCTTACTACCCCTATCTGGAAGGATTGCTCACGGCACCAATTGAAGGTGTTTTAAATCTTGCGGGACAGATAATCTACACAGAAGATGGCAACCTCCAGACTCAACAGGTTCAGCTGGAGCTGAACAACCTGCTGGTTCCCTTCTCCGCTAAGGATCAGTTTTCCCTCGCCAATTTCAGTATCACTGGTAGCTCTTTTGATCTGCAGCGGCGGGATATCAGCCTCGGTACCATCCAATTGAGTGGTGGAAATATCAAAGCGACCCGCTTGACTGATGGCAGTTTTTCACCATTACAGCTATTACGGAAACAACCAGCTGCGGAGAAAACCGAACCAGAACTCAACGCTGCGGCGAGCGAGCCCTGGAAGGTTCACGCCCGGAGTATTGATCTGGAAAAATTCAAATTACTCTTCACTGATGCCAGCTTGGCGAAAAAACCCCAGGTCGAGATTCCCAATTTCAATATTCATGCAGAAAATCTCAGCTATCCCACTGCCGAAAAAAGCCCTTTTTCTCTTGTGGCAAAAATTGGGAAAAAAGGCAGTATAAAGGTTGACGGTACAGTTATTCATACCCCTCTACAGTTCCGGGCACAAACCCAGGTCAAGTCATTCCCTCTAACCTTCTTTAACAATTTTGTTCCGGAAGGGGTCAGAATCAACCTCAAAGATGGTAAGCTTTTTTCAACCTTAGCGATCAATCTCAACCAGGAGGCTGACAAATTCAGTGGAAACTTCTCAGGAAAACTCCACGTCAGCAACTTCAACCTGCGTGATCCTATCGGTGACGGTAAACTTCTTATCTGGAAAAACCTCAACCTTGATGGCATTACCGGGAACATTGCTCCCCTTTCGCTCCATATCAAAGAAATAGTTCTCAGTGACTATCTGGCAAATATCCAGATCACTCCGGAAGGACAGGTCAATCTGACCAGTATTACTGCAACTGAAACTGCAAAAGAGGCCGACAAAGACACACAGAAGGAATCAAAAGAAGGGAAGGCGGAGCCATTAAAAAAAGAGGCCGTGGTTATTGCTAAAGAAGCCCCCCCTTCTGAGCCGCCACTTGATATCCAGGTTGATTCCCTGACACTCCAGGGGGGAACTGTCTCTTTTACCGACCGGCACCTGCCAAGTACCTTTTCAACAACGATGTATGAATTAGGTGGCCGAATTACTGGATTGGCATCCGATGAACAGATGCAGGCGGATGTTGATTTGCGCGGCCAACTGGAGAATCATTCACCTTTGACCGTCAGCGGAAAAATAAACCCTTTAAGTCGTGAGCTATCCGCAGACCTGACTCTCAGCTTCAAAGATATCGACCTGACTCCGATGACTCCCTATTCAGGAACCTACCTTGGTTATGTGATTAACAAAGGGAAGTTGAATCTCGACTTGAACTACAAGATTCAACATCAGAAAATCAGAGCAAAAAATAATGTGATGATCGACCAGTTCACCTTTGGGGACACTGTTGAAAGTGACCAGGCAACCTCCCTTCCGGTTGCCTTCGCCATTGCCCTGTTGAAAGACAGTAACGATGAAATCCATCTCGATATCCCAATCTCGGGAGATTTAAACGACCCCAGCTTTAGCATCGGGGGGGTTATTTTTACGGTTCTTAAAAACCTGTTAATCAAAGCTGCGACATCTCCATTCTCCTTATTGTCTTCGATGCTTGGTGGTGGCAATGAAGACTTTTCCAGTATTACTTTTGCCAGTGGCTTGTCAGTCATTAACACGGAACAATTAAAAAAGCTGGGAGAACTGGCTGAAATGCTTGCTAAACGACCCTCCCTGACGCTGGAAATAAGTGCTTTTGCCGACAAAGAACAGGATCCTGAAGCTTATCGGCAGGAGCAGTTGCGGCGAATGCTGGTTGCAGCAAAGTTGCGCAAAATGGAAGATGATGGCGCTACCCCGGTAGAGGGAGAAGATGTTGCTGTCAGCGAAGCAGAATATCATGACATTCTGCTGACCGTTTACAAAGAAGCAGAATTCCCGAGGCCACGCAATTTTGTCAGGATGCTGAAAAAACTCCCCGATCCAGAAATGGAAAAGTTGCTGCTGGCTAACATCCTGGTCGGAGAAGAGCAACTGGCTGAATTGGCCAAATCACGAGCCCTAGCCGTACGTGATGCCCTGGAAGCAGCCAATGAAGAAATCAAACCGCGTCTGTTCCTGAAAAAAACAGCTATCTATCAATCCCCCAAGGATGGCTCGGCAAGCCGGGTTGAATTTAGTATCAGCAGCAAGTAAAGGTCAGTAAATTCATTATGAGAGACTCTCTGTTCCATCTTATTCTGACGGTTTTCTTCATCAGTATTGCAATGTCCAGTTTTGCTGCACTACAGCTGGAAGACTCTCCGACACAGAGTGGCTTGCTCCGCGGTCATGTCGATCCAGGTGAACAAGTTTTTTATGCCGAACAGCAGTTAAAAATTGCTCCTGATGGATCTTTTATTCTTGGTTTTGGCCGTGATGTGACGCCACGACAATCTTTGACTTTGATCGATGCTGGTGGCGTTAAACATATCCATAAATTCACCCTTAAACAGCGCAAATACGATATTCAGAGGATCAATGGCATCAGCAAACAGATGATGAATCCAAGTGAAGACGATCTAAAGCGAATCAGGAAGGAAGCACAGCAGGTTGCAAAAGCGCGACAGCAAGACAGTGATCGGCTTAATTTTCAAGAAAGTTTCATCTGGCCGGTGATCGGTCGAATCAGCGGAATTTATGGCAGCCAGCGCATCCTCAATGGTGAACCCCGCAGACCCCACTTTGGTATCGATATCGCCGCACCCAAAGGCACCCCGGTTAAAGCTCCCGCAGGGGGAGCGGTAACAATGGTTCATAACGGGATGTTCTTTTCCGGTGGAACCTTGATTGTCGATCATGGTCATGGCCTTTCATCAAGCTTTCTCCATCTGAGTAAAATCCTCGTCAAGGTTGGCGATCAGGTTGCTCAAGGAGAGACTATTGCTCAGGTTGGCGCAACCGGCCGGGTCACCGGATCTCATCTCGACTGGCGGATCAACTGGTTTGACCAGCGCCTTGATCCGGCCTTCTTTGTTCCGCCAATGACTCAGGAACCATAATCTTTACTCAAATCTGGTATCGGAGCGTTTTTTGGTAACATCCCCGGCGCCTATTGTCATGACCGGCTGTGGGGGAAGTGGCAGTGGTGCTTTAGATCACAGAGTGCGACCGTCTCCGTCAATACAGGGTCAGATGACCATCATCAGGCCTTTGCTCTGGATGACGGGACAACATACGACTGGAGAGTTGTTGCGACAAACACCTCTGATCCTTGAATAACCGACACCAGTACAACCCATCAATTCATAACAGATCAACCGACTGCCCTGTCACAAAAAACTCCGTCCTGAAACAGGATCAAAGTACTTCGGCCATCTGATCCGCAATCGAGAACAAACCGAATAGCCCACCGGTATGCAAAAAGACAATCCGGGAGCCAAAACATTCAGGGTTTTTCTCCAGCTCGGAAATCATGGCATAGTAGGCTTTACCCGTATAAACCGGATCGAGAACCACCCCCTCAAGGCGTGCCAGATCCCTGATAGCGTCCAATTCTTGTGGACGAGACAGCGCATAGCCCTTGCCAACGTAGCCATCCAGAATTTCGATATCAGCAACAGTTGCTACAGATTGTTCGAGATATCTCTCCTGAAAATCATTCATAATGTTACCGATGACTTGCTGAAAATAGTCCCGATCATTACAAACATTCACACCGACAACTCGAAAACCAGCAGCAAACAATTTATTCCCCAAAACCAGACCGGCGGTAGTTCCACCCGAACCAACTGCTGAGATAACTGTTGTCGGCACAGAATCAGGTTCATCCAACTGCGCCATATCATCGACCAGTTCTTCAACCGTGGAGACATATCCCCAGGCACCAAGGGCATTAGAACCACCTTCGGGGATAATATAGGGACACGCACCAGCAGCGACAAGTTGCTCTGCCTGCCAGGCAAAATATTGATCCCGTTGTTGATATTGCTCTGGCGTAATCCACACGATAGTTGCACCAACCAGGCAATCAAGGAGAATATTTCCTTCTGCGGCAGGTGGTTGTTCCGGGTTGGGGGTACGCAGCAACAAGACCGACTTAAGGCCAAGGCGTTTTGCTGCAAAAGCAGTCGCACGACAATGATTTGATTGTGCTCCACCGCAGGTAATTACCGTGTCTGCTCCCAGTTTCAAGGCATGCTGAAGGATAAATTCCAGTTTTCGAACTTTATTCCCCGATAGTTCAGCACCGGTGTAGTCATCCCGTTTAAAATAGATATCAACACCAAACTTACCACTCAAGCGCTCCATTTTTTCCAGTGGAGTTGGGGTTTGAGCGAGTCGAACTCGTTCCGGGTATTGAAATGATATAGGCTGTGACATGATTTAACCTCCGCTATTTATTTTGCGACACTTCATTTGCGAGTAATAAATTCTCTCAAGTCCGAATCCAATATATTTTCAAGTTCAACAAAATCATCCTCCGCAGTCTCTGTAAACAGAAAACCGAAGACAGGATACTGCTGAAAATCAATTTTCCTCAATTCCAGTGGTCGCTTAAATTTTGTCAGCAACTTGTCATAATCAAATGACTTGATTTCATCAATCGCCATACCCGTCGAATTATCCAAGACAACGACACTGAAAAGCTTCCCCTCTTTCCCCTGCAGCAGTTGGAGCCAATCTGGCTTTTGTTGGTTATAATAATACCGATAGGGATTAAATCCATAGGCCAGGAAAGACAGATCCGCCGTAGTGCACCAGCCCCCAAAGCGCAGCGGATTGACCTCGATCGGCAATAAGGTACCATCGCTGTCTCTTCTCAGTTCGATATGAACCGGAAAGTTTTTTACCCCGGCTAACCGACCAATCTCCTCGGCAAATTTTGTAAATTCAACCAGATGCTTTTCGATTATCTCTTTAGATGAAACATAAACCCGGTCACTGACGTCGGCATCCGAAGAAAAAACATGCTTCAATATACCTAAAACCACCGCCTCGCCCACTGAATTGTAGTAGACATCAACGGCAAATTCTTCTCCATTAATACACTGTTCAATAATAAATGAATCAGAATTCATGACAGAATCGGGGTACAGCCCCTTAACTTGCTCAATTTCCACAGCTATTGAAGACATTGCCTCGCCCCATTCTTCAGAACTGGAGACTTTATAAACTCCCATACTCATGAAACCAACGCTCGGTTTAATGATAAACGGTAGCGGCAACCGGTCAAATTGAATATTTTTCAATTCATTTAAACCAACACCCCGGAAGTAAAAGTCAGGGAAAATCGATTTTGTCAGTTGCCGAAAGTTCAACTTGTCCTTAAATAATTCAATTTTCCCCGGAAGCTGGCTAAAAGAGAGATGCTCTGATATCCAATCGATGGCATTTTCAGAAGTTGCATAAATGGGGAGATTCTCTATCTCCCGCACCATTTCAACCGCACTCGCCTCACTGATAAGATTGGTGCCGGGATAAAGATCGAGCTGTTGAGCTGCTTCCGTTTCCACAATCGGGATATTATTTTCCACAACAGTTCTTTTAAAAAAATCTGAAACAAACGGCTTATCGACAAAAAACATTCTTTCTTCCCTTTGGATTCCCGCCTTGACGGTCACTGAACGTTAAAGAGTTTGCCAAGAGCCTCTAAAGACAGCTCACTTTTGCTGGTTTTAAAGTTAACATGAATTCAGCCCCGCCATTCAAAGAGTTAGCGACACTTATCTTACCGCCATAACTTTGGATAATCCTGTATGTGATGGCCAAGCCAAGCCCCGTTCCATCCAACTTGGTTGTGAAAAATGGATTAAAGACCTTGTCCAATATTTCTTCAGCGATTCCGGGACCACTGTCCCTGAAGGTTAGAACAATATCTTCACCCTGAGTCAATCTGGACTCTATCCACAAATCACCATCAGACTGAATAGCCTGCAATGCATTCAGTATCAGGTTTAGAAAGACCTGTTTGAACTGGGTGATATCTCCAACGGCCAAAGGGATGGAATCACTGACCCAGTGGATCTTAATTCTGTTATTGATTGTCTGTTGATGAGTGAGTTGGATAACTTCACGAAGAACCTCTTCTGGCCTGAATTCAGTCTGCGTATTTGTCGCTGGTCGGGAAAAATTGAGAAAGTCTTCAACCACCTGATTAAGCCGATCAACTTCGGTGATCAGAATTTTACTGAATTCTCTGTGCCGATGGTCTTCCGGCAGCGAATCATACAATATTTCGGCCGTTCCACGAATTGCACCCAATGGGTTACGGATTTCATGTGCCAGCCCTGCAGATAATTCCCCCAGAGCAGTCAACCTGTCCGCCTGACGTAATTGATCCTCAATCTCAACAATCATATCCGCCTGCTCTTTTAATTTTGTATAACTTTCTGCAAGATGATCCATGTTCTTTTCAGCTCGAAATCGCTGAAAATTAATTTGCGAAGAGAGGAACCCGGTTAAAACACCGATGACGTTGTAGAGAACGATTTCCATGATCTGTTCTAAACGAACCGCCGGACGATGCTCCCATTGAAGCAAAATATGCGGGGTATAAATAGCTGAAATAGCAATACCAGCTAAAATTCCCCCACGCATTCCAAACCAGAATCCGGACAAGATAATCGGCAGATAATAAAGGCGTCGATAGATACCATGATAGTTGGAATGCTCTGTTCTCGTAAAATAATGCATGAACGTCACGGCTAAAACCAGCAGAATAATTATGCTCAACCTGCCAATAATCTGCCGATGAATTTGTATTTTTTTTAACATTCACTCTGCCTCAAAACGCACCCGATCCACCTGAAAGATACAGCAAATCAATACATAACATCGTAGCAAGCTACAGAAAACTGAACCCCCCTCTTGATTGAACAACCTGACAACTATGACGAACCCCACAGGGGTTAATCTGTAGAATATTCTTTATACCAGCGTAGGATATTCTACACTTTCTGCCGTCAATTCCAAGCATAAGATTTCCAACTCTTTGTATTTATAGCATTATTTTCTTGGCATAGTTCCTGATTAGAGAATCAAGATGACTAGGAGCCTATCCTAGATAATCTCATTATATATCAGGAGCTCGACGGGATGTATTTCTTATGTAAATTTTTAGCAACGTTGCTGCTGTTGTTGGCTAGCTTTAGTATCGCCACAGCTCAACCCGTTCAACTGGCAGAAATACTTAGAGAAGCAGAGGCTAAAAATCCTTCACTCAAGATTGCACAGGAGCAGATCAAACTGACCTTCAGCCAGATCAAACAGGTGACATCCCTTCAAGATCCAATCGTCTCAGTCTCCTTATCAAATTATCCGGTCGACAGCTTCAAAACAAATCAGACGCCAATGACCGGTAACGAAATCCGTCTGGCGCAGAGGTTTCCCTTTCCGGGAAAGCTGGATGTCAAAGGGAAAATAGCAGCAAAAAAAAGTCTCTGGTTTTCATCTGCTTATCAAGATGCTCGCCTCCAGATTCGTCGCCAGGTGAAGGATGCCTGGTACCGTTTGCTGTTCCAACGCCAGGCGATAAAATTGACCAACCGTAATTTGGAGATCTTTGATGATTTTATCAAGTTGACCGAATCCCGCTATGAAGTGGGTAAAGGGTTGCAACAGAACGTACTCAAGGCTCACTTACAGCGCTCACAACAATTAGACAAGCTGCTCGTTCTGCAACAGCAAGAAGAAGCAACTTCGGCTGAATTAAATAGTCTGGTCGGTCGTGATACCGATCAGCCCCTGGAGATTGACAGCCAGTTGAAAAGTGTTAGTAAAAATTTCAATCTTCATGAATTACAAGAGCAGGCCACACAAAACCGACCGATGTTCAAGGCTTATGCGGCATTAATCGGTCAATACAAAGCGCAGCGCAAATTAGCAAAACTCGATTATCGACCCGACTTCACCCTCTGGGCAGGCTACCGCTGGCGGGACAATTCTCTGCCAGGAGATGGTAGCGACTTCGTCAGCGCCGGGGTCAGTTTCAACCTGCCAGTCCGCAAGCAACGACGTGTTGCTGCAGTCACCGAAGCAGATTCGGCCCTGCGACTGGCCTTTCAACAACGTAATAATTTTCACAATCAGATCAATCTGGAGATTCACCAATCATTGGCCAGCTTTGAACAAGCTGAAAAGCTGGTAGAACTTTATCAGGGCGGAATCATTCCCCAAGCTAATCAAACCTTTCAGGCCACGTTGAGTGCCTACCAGGTCGACAAAGTCGATTTTCTCGATCTACTTGATTCTTTGATGACACTTTACCGCTACGAAATCGATTCGATCAAGGCAATCCGCGACCAGCAACGCAGCATGGCAAGGCTTGAAGCGGCTGCCGGTCTTGAGATTGACTAATTATCAACCCGCACCAAAGGATAATGTCACAATGCGAATACTGCTGAAATCGACATTGACTCTATTAGCAATCCTGCTTTTGGCGGGAGGGATTTTTCTCAACATAGATCTGAATTCCTCGCAATCGCCGTTGCAAGATCCAAAAGATAGTCATACTGCTGAACAGTACACCTGCGGTATGCATCCAATGATCATTGTCGATGAACCGGGAAGCTGCCCGATCTGTGGCATGGATCTGACGCCGATGAAAGCAGATACCATTGGCAGTTCGACTTCTGTAGAGCAGAAGATCAAGTATTGGCAGGCACCGATGGATCCAACCTATATCCGCGATGAACCAGGAAAATCACCGATGGGGATGGATCTGGTTCCTGTCTATGAAAATCAGGCAACTGGCGGAACAATAATTAGTATCGATCCAACGACAATTCAGAATATGGGTGTACGTACTGTGGCAGTGATTCGCAGTGACCTTTCGCGTACGGTTCGCACTGTCGGTCTGGTGAGTTATGACGAGCCGAACCAATATGTGGTTAACGCCAAGATCGCCGGCTGGGTAGAAAAACTTTATGTCGACGAGACGGGTCAGCAGGTCAAAAAAGGGCAGCGGTTGCTCGAGATTTATAGCCCGGATCTGGTGACCGCACAGCAGGAACTGCTGCTGGCTCGCAATAACTACAATTCTCTGAAGGACAGCAGCTTCCCGCAGATAGCAGAGAGTGCCAGGCGTTTGCTCGAATCATCTCGCAAACGATTACAGTTCTGGGATGTCAGTAAAAAGCAGATCTCCCGCCTGGAAAAATCCGGACAGGTGCGCAAGACCATAACCCTCTATGCTCCTTACTCTGGGATCGTCACGACAAAACTGGTCAATGAGGGGATGTATATCAAGCCTGGAATGGCTCTGCTCAACCTGGCGGATCTATCTACAGTCTGGGTGATAGCTGATATCTACGAGTACCAACTCCCCTGGGTGAAGGCCGGCCAGCGGGTTGAGGTTGAGCTCCCCTATATGCATGGTCACAAATTCAAAGCTCATATCGATTATCTGTATCCCTACGTAGAACCCAAAACCCGGACGGTTAAAGCACGGATCAAATTGGATAATGCTGATTACGAACTGCGACCCGATATGTACGTCAATGTTTATTTGCGCGGTGAGCAGATAAAAGATGCTCTGGTCATCCCACAGGAAGCAGTGCTGCGCTCGGGTGAAAAGCAGACAGTGTTTATCGCGCTCTCGGGCGGCCGTTTTGAACCACGCCTGGTGCAGACCGGGTTGCAGGGTGAAGATGGGAACATCGAGGTGCTGCAGGGATTATTCGAAGGAGAACAGGTGGTGATCAGCTCGCAGTTCATGCTTGATTCCGAGAGTAAACTGCGTGAAGCAATTCAAAAGATGCTTAACCCGATCCGTGCAGAATCTCCAGATAAAGGGTTTGCAAATAATCTTGAGGATTTGTTCAGCGACGAAAAGAAAAAGCCCACAGAAGACCTTGATAGCCTGTTCAACTGAAAAAGTGTTGAAATTTATCCCTCAAGGGCGATTGAACTGAACGCAATGCGACCTCTGACTGGACAAGAATATGCTGGAAAAACTAATCGAATGGTCGATTAAAAATAGATTCATGGTGATACTGCTGACCTTCTTTATGATCGTCGGTGGCCTCTATGCACTGAAAAATACCCCGCTCGATGCCATTCCCGATTTGTCTGATGTACAAGTGATTGTTTTTACCGATTATCCAGGGCAGGCTCCGCAGGTGGTCGAAGATCAGGTGACCTATCCACTAACCACCCAGATGCTGGCGGTACCAAAAGCCAAGACGGTTCGCGGTTATTCATTTTTTGGCATTTCTTTTGTCTATATCATTTTTGAAGATGGTACTGATCTTTATTGGGCTCGCTCGCGGGTTCTGGAATACCTCAACTATGCGGCTGGTAGGCTGCCCAAAGGGGTGACTCCGAGTCTTGGCCCGGATGCCACCGGGGTCGGCTGGATTTACGAATATGTGCTGGAGAGTGACCGGCATAATCTGCAGCAGCTACGCTCGATTCAGGACTGGTTTCTCCGTTACGAGTTGACGGCGGTAGACGGGGTTTCCGAAGTCGCCTCAATTGGTGGTTATGTTAAGCAATATCAGGTTGAAATCGATCCAGAACGCCTGCTCGCCTATCATCTGACCATCCCCAAAATCCGCGTGGCGATTCAGCGCAGCAACAATGATGTTGGTGGGCGATTGGTTGAGATGGCTGAGACCGAATTTATGGTGCGCGGTCTGGGATATATCAAATCCACAACTGATCTGGAGCTGATCGTAGTTGGGACTGACAGCCGTGGGACACCGATCCTGTTGCGTGATCTGGCGCGAGTGACTATTGGCCCTGAACTGCGCCGGGGGGTTGCAGAACTGGATGGTCAGGGCGAGACCGTCGGCGGCGTGGTTATCATGCGTTACGGTGGTAATGCCCTCAAAACTATTGAGAACGTCAAAAAGAAATTGGAACAATTACAGACTGGATTACCCGAGGGGGTCAGGATTAAGACGGTATACGACCGTAGCGGCCTGATAGAGCGAGCAGTCGACAATCTGAGCGAGAAGTTGATCGAAGAGAGCATCGTCGTTGCGCTAGTGACCGCTCTCTTTCTTTTCCATCTGCCAAGCTCTCTGGTTGCTATCCTGACTCTGCCAATAGCGATACTGATGGCCTTCATAGTCATGTACTTTCAGGGGATTAATGCCAACATCATGAGTCTGGGCGGGATTGCTATCGCCATTGGCGCGATGATCGACGCCACGATTATCATGATCGAAAATGCCCACAAACATTTGGAACGAGATCGTGGCAAGAAAGATCACTGGACAATTATCACCAACTCCAGCAAGGAAGTCGGTCCCTCGCTGTTCTATGCCTTGCTGGTCATCACAGTCTCCTTCTTTCCAGTATTTACTCTGAGTGAACAGTCTGGTCGGATGTTCAAGCCATTAGCATATACCAAGACCTATGCCATGGCGGCAGGGGCACTGCTCTCAGTGACCCTTGTGCCAGTGTTGCTGGGTTGGTTTGTGCGCGGCAAGATTCCCCACGAGAATAAAAACCCGATCAACCGCTTTTTGTTCTGGGCCTACAATCCACTGATCAATTTCGTTATCAAGTGGCGGAAGATGGTGCTGTTGATCGCCGTACTGATTACCCTGTCGATCTATATTCCGATCAGTAAGATGGGTTCTGAGTTCATGCCGCCGCTTTATGAGGGTGATCTGCTCTATATGCCGACCACTATGCCGGGGATCTCAATCACCAAAGCACGCGAGCTGTTACAACAGACTGACCGGATTATTGCCCAGTTTCCCGAAGTCGAGAGAGTTTTTGGCAAAGTCGGCCGCGCCGAAACAGCGACCGATCCGGCACCGCTGTCAATGTTGGAAACAACGATCATGCTCAAACCGGAATCGGAGTGGCGCACAGTGCCAAAGCTGCGCTTCTACTCTGCCTGGTCAGATAACTTTGAGTGGGTGAAAAAACCATTGCGGATGCTCTGGCCGGAAGAGGGAACTATCGATATTGAGGAGTTGAAGACCCAACTTAACGATTCGATCAGGTTCCCCGGGCTGACCAACGCCTGGACTATGCCGATTAAGACCCGCATCGATATGCTTTCAACTGGCATCAAAACTCCGGTTGGAATCAAGGTTATGGGCAATGATCTGGAAGTGTTGTCAAGAATTGGCCAGGAAATTGAGGCCGTGGTGCGGGAGATTCCCGGAACATTAAGTGCTTTTTCCGAGCGGGTGGTCGGTGGCAACTATCTCGATTATGATATCGACCGCCGGGCTGTAGCTCGCTATGGGCTGACCGTGGGGGATGTGCAGGACACCATTCAGTCGGCAATCGGCGGGATGAATGTGACCCAGACTGTCGAGGGACTGGAGCGCTACCCAGTCAATATCCGTTACGCCCGTGACTACCGCAACGATCTGCAGGCGCTCAACCAGGTGCTGATCCCGATCGCAGACGGCAAGCATATCCCTATTTCTCAGGTCGCTAAAATCCATATTCGCAAGGGTCCACCGGGGATCAAGAGCGAGAACGCCCGGCGCACGGCCTGGGTATTTGTCGACCTTAAGGGAGTCGATGTCGGAACCTATGTTGAACAGGCGCAAAAGATTGTCAACAAACGGGTCTCGTTGCCACCGGGCTACAATCTGGTCTGGAGTGGTCAGTACGAATACATGCAAGCGGCGGCGGCCAAGCTGAAGGTCGTCATTCCACTGACGTTGCTGATCATTTTCGTTATCATCTATATCAGCACCAAGTCGATGATCAAAACCGGAATTATCTTTGTCGCACTGCCGTTGTCACTGGTCGGCTGCTTCTGGTTCCTCTGGCTGCTCGAATATAATATGTCGGTGGCGGTCTGGGTCGGAATTATCGCTCTGGCAGGAATTTCTGCAGAAACCGGGGTGGTCATGCTGCTCTACCTTGATCTGGCTTACGTACTCTGGAAAAACAATAACCGGATGCTCAATCGTGGCGATCTGATCCAGGCGATCCACCACGGAGCGGTCAAGCGGATCCGGCCGAAGGTCATGACTATCTGCGTGATTATCGCTGGTCTGCTTCCGATCATGTGGAGTCACGGGGCAGGAGCCGATGTGATGAAACGCATCGCAGCACCGATGGTCGGCGGAGTGATTACCTCGGGGGTGATGGAACTGCTGGTTTTCCCGGTGATCTATTTCATCTGGCGGAGCATCCATCTGGAAAAATCTATGATCCCGACCGATGATACTGAACTTATTGAGGACTAAAGCAACCCGAGAACTAAGGTTGGGAATTCTGAATAAACGACTGAGGAAGCAACCATAGCAACAACACTGGATATCTATCCACAACAACAAAGGAGAATTATATGAAAAAGCAGACTTTTATACTGATACTGACGGCAACACTGCTGGTTCCAGCCAGCGCAATGGCAATGAAGAGCATGGATCTCAGCAAAATGAGCCAGGGGGAGGGAATGTCGATGGGAGGCGATGCCGTCATGCTGGAGGATACCGAGGTTGATGGGGTCACAGCATCCGCACACCTCATGGATATCAGAATTAAAATGGCTGAGCATGGCATGTCGATGACACACCACTTTATGGTCGGCTTTATGAATAAAGCAAAGAAAATGGTGAGTAAAGGTCCGGTCGCCTTAAAAATCGAATCTCCTGACGGGAAAGTGAGTAATCCGATCAAACTCATGGGAATGAATGGTCAATTCGGTGCAGATATTACCCTGAATCAGCAAGGGGTGTACCGTTTTAAAGTTGGAACCAAATTCCCTGATGGAAACACACGGACGTTTCATATGCAATATGACAATAATTGATAAAACACCCCGTCAGCACAGTTAAATAACGGAACAGCCCTGAGCAATCGGGTCTGTTCCGTTAGCAGTATTCTCAACATGGAGGTTGCTGATATAAAGTACCCTGCCGCAAAGTCTTGACTCAGAACATAGTCAAGAGACTGCTGGTGATGTTGTCTTGATGAACCATCCGGATTGAGACCAGGCTTGTCGGGATTTTGCCACTTTTGTGTGAAGTTTACTTCGCAGACTGGCAATAACTATCTGTATTTAATAGACAATTTGTCGAAAAAGAAGAGAAAACTAATCAGGAAATATTTTTCTAAGCGATATCAGATTGTAGATTGCCATCGACCTCACCCCCTTTCATCAACATGAAAAGCCATCTGAATTCAAAAAAAGCCGTTAACTTCAATGTTAACGGCTCTAAGTTTACATATTGAGAAAATTATGTTTTAGAATGGAATCTCATCATCAGGATTGAATACCGGTTCTTCAAACCCACCACCCTGCTGCTGGCTACTGTTATTCTGATTTTGGTTCTGGCCTTCTTGGTTAGAGCTTTGACCGCCCTGATTTTGATTCTGCCCCCCGGCGTAGCCACCCCCGCCACCGCTTTGATTATCTTCACGGCTGCCCAGCATCTGCATTTCGCTCACAACAACCTCGGATATGTAGCGTTTATTGCCATCACGATCATCGTAGGAACGATTCTGAATCTTCCCCTCGACATAAATCTGCTTCCCTTTGTGGAGATACTTACCGCAAATTTCAGCAAGTTGACGCCAGACAACAATATTGTGCCATTCTGTTTTCGACTGCTTGTTTCCTTCGCGATCTTTATAACGCTCGGTCGTTGCCAGTGAGAATGTCGCAATAGCGGTACCCGACGGGGTATAGCGCAGCTCAGGATCTTTACCAAGGTTTCCAACCAGAATCACCTTATTAACTGACATATGTGCCTCCTCTAAATAATACTAAATGCTATAAGTTATTATCACTTGCCAAAATAAAATATCACTGAGCAGAGGGCAGACTGCGCTGAGCAATTTGATCAAACTGCCATAGCGATATCGGCAAATCTCTTGGGTGTTTTTTACTGGCATATTACACGTTTTGAATGGGAACTGAAAGCCAAATTCCCAACACCAATGACCATCATAAAACCTCCAAAAACTCTCTGAAGATCTATCGACAGAGATAGTGCCGCGCCGCTCTTCCACGTTGCCATCGACATCAGCAACTTCAGGATCTAAAAGGCGATCTGCCTGCATTCTGATTTGATGGGAGGTGCGATAGTTGATCCGCAGATTACGCGAGCGGCCACGGATATCAACACCAAGTGATTTCCAGGAGAATGGTTGCTGGAAAATTCTCTGTCCAAGATCCCCGGCAAAAAAGAGGCTATTTTCCCTGCCTGCTCCTAATGCCGCCAAAAATCGTAATTGCGCCACACTGATATCTTGAGCCTCATCGGTAACAACAAAATCAAATGGTGGATGATGACTGTCATCAAGCATCCCTGCCAAGGTGTTGAACATGTCAGCGTGAGTGATCAATTCACGCGATTTTAGCTCCTCCTGCACCTTAGCAAAGATTGCCCACAACACCTGCCGATGTTTTTCGGGAAGTCGCGTTTTTCGTCCCAACCGTTTAACATCTCGATATTATTCTGCCAGTACAGGATGCTGGGGGTCGGCTCCTAAACTGATGTGATCCAGTCTCCACTTTTTCAAAAGTTGCGCTTGGCGATAGGTCAGTACTTCCTCGGAAATAGCATCAACATATCTGAGCTCGATTCCCTTCCAATCACCTGTTTTTTCATCGAATAGCTTTTTCTTAAAAGCCTGCTGAATGGCTTCCACAGCCTTTAAGGCAACTGTTTCAGCGGCTTCAAAATCCGGTTCGACTGCATGCAGCAAAACGATATCAAGCAGATAGGTGTCATCAGGGTCAGTCTTTGGTATTTCCCTCCCCTCATCCACATCGAAAAAGATCGCTGTAATCATTTCTCCAAGCGGTTTTATTATTTTCAAGATTCTACCGCTAAGCTTTGACTCGCTCATTCTCCTCTCAAATTCGTCAGGGAAAGCAGATCGGCGATATCGGGAGGCCAGCCAGACTTGAAATGTGGCAAGACTTGCCGGAGAAAGATGAAAACACGTATCAGGCTCAAAGCTTACCAATTCGTCTTTTGTGACAAAGCGTTTTTCAGTAACAACGAACTCAGCCAATAAGGGCTCTTCGCCTTCAAACTTTACATGAAAGGTTCTTGATGATTTCGCATGAGTATTATTGCCGTCAAGTTGATCAATTCGGCGACCGACAATAACCTCAACCTGAGGCTCTTTATCAGGGAGTTGGGCAAGATCACATGGGTGGGTTGCCATGATAACCAGGGTGTCGGCAGGAAATTCAGGATGGCGCAAACCAATTTCCGATGCGGTGTCATCAGAAAGTAATTGCCCTTGTCGCCATGCTGTATCTCTTGACCATTCCGGCATATCAATTACAGAGCTCCATCATTTTCGGCAATGAGATCAGAATCGGCAGATGTAGAAGCTTTTGATCGTCTCGCAAACCGTGATGAAAGAATCTCTTTTTGAATAGCTTCCCTTTGGACAATTAGTACAAGTCGCTGAACCGAATCCTGAGCAGAACGTCCTTCCGCGATTAGATCATATAGATTCTTTCCATCAGTTAGTTTTCGTTTCAGCAGTAGTCCGTTCAGAACAATCCCCGACTCATTCAACATATCTGCGGCAACGGCAATTTCATGTAACCTTTCAATATGCTCAACTTTGGGCAACTCGCCGTTTATCCAGTTGTAAATTGCCTGCCTTGATACACCAAGCATTTTTGCAATATTGGACATCGCAGGGGAAAGGAACTCACGAATTCTCTGCACATCTTCCACTGGTGTCCTTAAGATCCTTGTATCACACACACCATTTTTCATATGACTTGATAAAGTAGTTACTCCAGTACTAATCAAGCTCAGACGATTCAAATTAGGTACAATAGCGCCCGTACCGAGACTTGCTATTTGTCTTGCTGCAACCTCTAGATATTTCGGCATATTACTCAGACATGAAGCTGCCCCAGTTTGACTCTGATAGTCGGAAAACCAACCACCCCGATCAGAGTAAGCAATTGTCATACAATCTCCTATCATTTCCATTCTTCCAGAGCGAAATTAGTCACAGTTAATTTAAATGACTTCTCTATTTCCATATGAAGATCAGAAAGTTTTAAGTTTATGCCTTCCAAGCTAAAGGCATCTCTCCTCGGGCAAAAAGCATCGGTATCGATAATGGCATGTCGCCCTTCCGTTTCAGTAAATTTTGAATTTATTTGTGGCGCCAACGGCGCAATCTCAGGAGGTAAGCCAACCAGACCATCTTGAACAATAACCCGAGACACTAATTGATCGCTTGAATTCATCGTCACTGTTTCAGTGAAGGAGTGGCCCAATTCCCCATCAAGTTTATGTGACAAACCCAATACTTCCGGGACAAGATAATCTGAAAGGTCTCGTTCGGACTCTGGAATAACTGCATCAAAATACCGCAAACCAATACGCTCGATAAAATCCAGTTGTAAAATACTATGAACTATCTCCATGCCTTTTAAAAAATCGGCAAAAAAGGTATCAGAGGTATCGTAAGCCACCGTCTGGAGAGACAAAGCATTGTGTTCCAAAATAAACCCAGCTGTTCGATCAATGTTTCCGAAAACACAGCGGGCCTTAGGAGCAAACGAAGGGGCTGGTGACTGACCACCTTCTGCAGGAGAAGCTAACTGCATAACAAGCTGTTGAATTGTTTCCCGCTTAAAATCAGGAAAACGCGCCACCCGCATCTGCCCCTGAATGTCCGGCAGGTAATTCTCCAAGTTGAGAATAGGATTGAATCGTACTTGGACCACAGTAAAGTAGACTGGTGCATTGCTCATTTTCTCGCCCATAAAAACACCCTTATACGCAAAAGTTTACACTTCTCTTTACACTTTACACTTTGCTTGACACTTTTGCAAGGGATGCTAAAGAATCATACCCGAAACACCTTCATCACTTCATCCCCCAAATGATTTATCACCTTCACCGCGATCCGGCCGGTTGTCGGTTTTTCAAAGGGGCGGGAGGTGTCGCTGTTTAATGTTGCCCAGGCTTCTTGGTTGATTTCGGCTTTGAGGGTGGTTTTCAGGGCTTTGTAGGGATCATTGGCTCCCAGGAAGTAAGCGTGGCGGACGAAGAAGCTTTCTTCGTTGTAGTCGGTGTCGATAAACCAGCAGGCGATCCCATTGTTCGGCGACGTATGCGGTGGTGCCAGAGCCGCAGGTGGGATCAAGGACGAGGTCGCCGGGGTCGGTAGCCATTAACATGCAACGTTGGATAATCTTTGTAGCTGTCTGGACAACATAAACCTTCGTATATGGTCTCCCCCCTCTTTGCAAGGGCTTATTACGAAAAATGACAGGGACAGGATTGCTGCCGTATATCCGGCCTCTTGGTGAAAGAACTCAATCTTCCGAGCCTCAATGATATTCGCGCGTATCGTCCTTATCGGTTAGACGTTTTATTCTAAACTCCGGACACATCAGGTTTTCGATACGCTGGTCTTACCAGTTTTGTCATTGCTCGCGTTTGAGCCGTCGCATTCTCTGGTGGGATAACTCCATTTGTTTCAAGGTTAAGTTGTTATTGCCGTTGCTGCTAATGCTGGTTTGTATGTGGTGTTGTTTCGTAATACTGCCCATCCAATGCGGGTTATTTTATTTGCCATCGCGACAACAGCCTTGTTCCACCCACGTTTTTCACGGATACGATTTATCCAGCGACTCAAGGAATCATCCTTTCGAGCGGCTTGAATAACGACAGCTCGCGCACCGTGAACAAGAAGGCTGCGCATATATTTGTCGCCACGCTTGCTGATACCGAGAAGGTTATCTTTGCCTCCACTGCTATGTTGGCGCGGTACGAGTCCTAGTGATGCTGAGACATCTCGACCACGAGAATATGCACTGCCATCACCAATAGCACTTCTGAAGGCACTGGCAACAATAGGGCCAAAGCCTGGTACTGTTTGTAAACGCTGACATGCTTCATCCTGTTGGCTCAACAGTTCCAGTTCATTGGTGTAAAGTAAAATATGCGCATCTAATTCTACTAGCTGCTCATAGCAACGTTGTAATAGTTGACGAAAACGATCAGTTAAACCGTTGTCAGGATCTTCAAGTAGTTCTGGAATGCCTCGCCTCAGGGTGGCTATTCCCCGGGTAAGCACAATGCCATATTCGCCCAATAAGCCGCGTGTAGAGTTACACAAGCTGGTTCGACTTTTAACGCATTTTGACCTGACACGATGAAGAGCCTGCATGTCTTGTTGTTCCACCGTTTTGATGGCGACAAAAGGCATTGATGGACGGCAGGATGCTTCCGCAATAGCGCGGGCATCGTTGTAGTCGTTTTTGTTTCCACGTAAATAGGGTTTCACATATTGTGGTGAAATGAGCTTTGCGTCATGTCCCATCTCACGTAACTTACGACCCCAGTAGTGGGAACTGGCGCAAGCTTCCATGCTAACGCGACATGGTGGTAAATTGGCAAAGAATTTAGCGACTTGCTGACGACGTAACATCCGTTTTTTTAGCTCCTTGCCTTTGCTGTCGAAACACACAACATGAAAAACATTTTTTGCCAAATCTAGGCCGATGGTAGTAATATTCATCTTGGTCTCCTCTCGATTTCGTGTTGATGGAACTAACATCTTACCATCATGGCACTTTGATGCCGATTTAGAAACGAGGGGAGACCATCTCATCAGTTAAAGACTTTCGTAACTAAAATAAGTTGCATATATTCCCGATTTTCAAATCTCCCCCAACCCCTCTTTGGGAAAGGAGGGATTTTTATGCCTGATTCAAGGGCTGCGTTTTTCTAACGGACACTACTGGGAAATGCTATACTTTTCTATACGATAGAGCAATGTGTGCCGGGGAATTTGCAGAAAAACCGCCGCTTTACTTTTATTCCCCTGGCAACGCCTGAGCGCTTCTTCAACCGCCTCCCGTTCAAGAGCCTCTAAAGAATAGCCCTCTTCTGGGAGATTCAAGACCTTATTCGATCTTGTCGCCGGTCGACCAATACGCTCAGGAAGATCAGCAAGTTCGATGATATCCGAGCTGCGCAAAATCAACATTTGTTCAACAACATTTTCCAGTTCCCGGACATTTCCCGGCCATTTGTACTTCTGCAGATAATCAATAACCTGGTCAGAAAAACGGACGGTTGTTCCAGCTTGCCGGGCACGTAAAAAGAAATCCAGCAATAACGGAATATCTTCCCGTCTCTCTCGCAATGGCGGAATCTCAATCGGGACAACCGCCAGTCGATAGTAAAGATCTTCGCGAAATCCTCCAGACTGCATAGCTTCTTCCAGATCGCGGTTTGTGGCTGCAATCACCCGAACATCGACCTGCTCAGAAACCCCGCCCACGGGTTCAAACTGTTGCTCCTGCAGGGCTCTGAGAAGTTTCGGCTGCAGATCAACCGGTAGTTCTCCAATTTCATCAAGAAACAGGGTACCACCATCAGCGAGAGAAAATTTTCCTTTACGATCTTTCACTGCTCCGGTGAAAGATCCCCGGATATGACCAAACAGTTCACTTTCGATCAAATCTTTAGGAATAGCAGCACAATTCACAGGGATAAATGGCCCCTTACTCCGTTCAGACCCCCGGTGCAACGCCTTAGCTATCACTTCTTTTCCGGTGCCACTTTCGCCACTGATGAGAACTGAAGCCTGACTTGCAGCTACTTTTTCAACCCGTTGCAGTAATTGCTGCATCACCGTTGATTGACCAATAATCTGTTCAGAATCAGCATTTTCAGATAAAGCCGCTTTTAATTGACTATTTTCCTGACGCAAGTTTCGATACTCAAAGGCTTTGGCAACAGTCAAGCTCAGTTGATCACGACTAAAAGGTTTCGCCAGATAATCATAAGCACCAACTTTCATTGCATCGACTGCCTGAGCAACCGTACTGAATGCCGTCACAATGATGACAAGGGTCTGCGGGTCAATATTTAGCACTGCCTTCAGAACTTCATAACCACTCATCCCCGGCATTTGCACATCAGTGATCACCAATGGCGGTTGGTAACGTTTAAATAATGACAGACCTTCTGTTCCATCCCCCGCAGTCAGGACATGATAGCCCGCTTCTTGCAGATTAAACTCTGTCACCCTACGAAGAGAAGTATCATCATCAATCAACAATATCTGTTGAGCCATTTTATTCTCCATTTTTGGGGCAAGGATAATCTGCAGCTTTTAAAATTATGGTAAATTCAGCACCACCATCAGGTGAATTTGCCACACTGATATCCCCGCAATGGTTTTTTAAAATTCGATAGGTAATTGCCAAACCAAGACCAGTTCCTTTTGTTTTAGTGGTAAAAAATGGATTAAAGATTCGATCCATATCTTCAGCTGGAATTCCTGAACCACTATCTCTGAAAGTTAAAACAACCTGGTTTTTCTCGTTTACATCCGACTCTATCCATAGCTCTCCACCAGATGGCATCGCTTGAAACGCATTAAGGATCAGATTGAGGAACACCTGCTTAAATTGGGCGGCATCACCCACCACTGCCGGGAGAGAATTTTCCTGCCAGTGAATTTTGATATTATCTTTGGTGATCTGCTGACGGCAGAGTTGCAAAACTTCGTGAAGAATTTCGGTTGGCTTGAAATCGCGCTGCTCATCTGCTGTTGGTCGGGCAAAACTCAAGAAATCTTCGACAACCTGGTTGAGCCGATCAACCTCCTTGATTAATATCTGACTGAATTCTGTATACTGATTATCAGCTGGCAGGGCATCACGGAGAATTTCTGCTGTTCCGCGAATGGAGCCCAGAGGATTACGAATCTCATGTGCCATTCCAGCTGACAATTCTCCTAACGCGGTCAACCGATCCGCTTGACGAAGCTGATCTTCAATTTCGACAATCAGAGTCGCTTGCTCTCTAAGCTGGGTAAAACTCTCCGATAGCTGCTGCATACTTTTTTCAGCACGCATACTTTGAAAATTAATCCGCGAAGACAAAAAACCGGTTAGAAATCCGGTGAGATTGAATAGAGCTATTTCTAAATAGTGCTCTAAAGGGATAACATCAACTTGCCCCCATCTAAAAAACATATGTGGAGCAAAAAGAATGGAAACAAGCACAGCAGTCGCAACCCCGCCACGCAGACAAAACCACAAACCGGCAAGGACAATCGGCAGATAATAGAGACGGCAATAAAACCCATAATAAGGAGTGCGTTGAATCCCAGTCAGATAGTGAAAGAATGCCAGGACAAAAACAAAAATGAGAATAATGGCAATTTTTAATTTATCTTGATCAGGTTTCTGCATATGAATCTCAGAGTTAGGAAACAACAACAGTCAATAATCTACATTTCAATGTTGAATATTCTACACAAAACCCATCATATTGTCGATACAAAGATATAACTATT
Organism: Desulfuromusa sp.; assembly: GCA_021647765.1. Lineage (GTDB taxonomy): Bacteria > Desulfobacterota > Desulfuromonadia > Desulfuromonadales > Geopsychrobacteraceae > Desulfuromusa. The sequence continues at coordinate 40,615 of JAKIUD010000024.1, forward strand.
TGTTTTTATTAGGTTATAAAAGTTGGCACAGTGATTGAAGTATAGATTGTCAAGAGTAACGAATAAACAAACAAAACTAAAACAAACTTCATTGAAACTAGGAGAATCTCATGAAAAAGCAAACGACAACAATCGCAATCGCCAGCATCTTCGCAGTCACCTCAATCTTTGCAGCAGCAGCAGTCGTTCAAATCAGCGACCAGGAACTAGGGATCGGCGAGTACGGTGACCGCGCTTCCTACACTCCGGAAATAAGTGATAAAGAACTGGGTATCGGTGAATACAGTGAACAAGCCTCCTACACTCCGGCAATAAGTGATAAAGAACTAGGGATCGGCAAGTACAGTGACCGCGCATAACTGACTCGACAAAGCTTCACTTAGACAGGAGAAAAAGGGGTCTCAGACGAGACCCCTTTTTCTATTAATGGAAAGGTTATTAGCTTGGCCTCTTGCAAAAGTTGTCATCCTCGTGAAAATGGGAAATTTCAAGGTGAGTTATCGTCTTCTTGACTCACGATACCAAAGGGCTTTTTAACCTTTATTTTCGATTCTCCAGTAATCAGTCGAACATTTTTACTTCGGGAGAAATAGCTCCAAACCCAAGCAAATAAAACAGTTAATTTCCTGCGGAAATTGACCAGCGGAAAGATGTGAACCACGCCCCAGATCAACCAGGCAAAGAAACCGGTAAATTGGTGACCAGCAATCGTTGCGACAGCGCGATTGCGGCCAATGGTCGCCATTGAACCTCTATCGGTATAAATAAACGGTTTATTTTTTGTCTCTTCCCGCAGTTTTCGGCAGATCTCTTTAGCAACATACTCCCCCATCTGGATTGCTGCCTGAGCCACCCCGGGGATTTGTTGACCGCTATCTTTGCCAGTGACATGTGCCAGGTCACCAATAACATAGGTATCTGGAAAGCCGGCAATTGACAGATCAGCAGCAACAACTACCCGCCCCTGTTGATCCAGTTCAACACCAAGATTTTCTGCAATATCAGAACCACGCACTCCGGCAGCCCAGATGATATTCTCTGCTGTAAGAAATTCTGTTCCAATAGTGAGACCACCGGACTGGATATCGGTCACCAGTGAATTCAACCGAACCTCTACCCCCATCTGTTGCAGATCCTGCAAGGCTCGCATTCCCAACTTTTCCGGAAGTGCCCCCAACAGACGGTCAGCCGCTTCAACCAGAACAACCTTGGCTGTTGTCGTATTGATATTACGGAAATCTTTCGGCACCGTCTGTGCTGCAATCTCCTTCAGTGCTCCAGCCAGCTCAACTCCAGTTGGACCACCGCCAACAACAATAAATGTCAAGTCAGCCTGACGAGCAGCAGTATCGGCTTCCCATTCGGCGGCTTCATAGGCCAGCAGTATCCGCCTCCGAATCTCCAAGGCATCATCGACAGTCTTCAGCCCCGGAGCCAGAGGTGCCCAGTCATCCCGACCGAAGTATGAGTGGGTGACACCAGTGGCGAGAATCAGGTAATCATAGGAGACATCACCACTTGAAAAATTGGCAACTCTAGCCTCCAGGTCGGCTCCCAACAGAGTTTCCATCACAACCCGGACATTCTGTTGCTTTCGGAGAATTCTACGGATGGGGGCAGCAATATCAGCGGGCGACAGAGCCGCCGTTGCCACCTGATAAAGTAATGGCTGAAAGAGGTGATAATTGTGCCGATCCATGAGGGTAATATTAACTTCCGCCTCAGCCAATTGTTTAGCACACTGGAGCCCGGCAAAACCACCACCGACAATCAGAACGTGTGGTTTTTTAGACAAAGTTACAGAATCAACAGGCATGTCAGAGGACCTTTCACAATGGATTTTATCACCAAAAAATATCGTTGCCAGTTCATCTTATAATTCTGAGAAACACAGTGGGAAGGAATCCACCTTTCGCTGAAAATATAGGGAATTTATGTTTTTTCCGTTTTGAAATATTTTAACTCCTGGCAGAAAATTCCGATAAGAATCAGCATCCCCCCCATAATAGAGCTAAGCTCTGGCTGTTCTCCACGAAAAAGATACGCCCACAAAACCCCAAGAACCGGAACCAGAAACAGGTAAATAGCAAGCTCTCCAGCTTTTACCTGTTGTAACAACCAGAACCAGCCACAACTGATTACCGCTGAGTTAAAGATTGCAAGGATAATCAAAATACCGAAAAACTCAAGGTTCCATTGGATAACAGGCTCTTTCATCAGAAGCGAAAGGACGATAAGAACCGCTCCGCCAAGGATCAGTTGCCATGCTGAAAAAGCCAGTAGAGACTCGGATAATTTTAAATGGCGACCAATAACAGTACCAATAGCAGCAGCAAGAGAGGTGGTTAATGCAAGAGCAGCCCCCGTCAGCAAGGATCCTTCGGACTGAGTGAAAGATGGCAGAATGATGATAAGGACGCCGGCAACCACCAGGAAAAAGGCAATAACTTGCTGAAACGAAAGACGTTCACCGAGAAAAATAAAAGCAATCAAAACAATAAAAAGGGGTTGTGCATTGCCGAGAATCGACGCCAACCCCGCCCCGGTAAAGCTGGGGCTCACAAACATTGAGCCAAAAGTTAAGGTTGTTGCTGTCAGGGCGACTCCCGGAAGCCATTTCCAAAGTCTCCTTTCCGGAAAGATCCCTTGTCCAGAAAGTCGAGAAAAAACCAGGAGAGTTCCCCCGCCTAGAATTGTTCTAAAACCAGCAAAAACAAATGGAGGTGCGGACTGTAGCCCCCTGAGAATCAAGACATAGCAGGCCGATGAAACAATGATGATATAGGCTAAAACGACAATTTTTTTTATATGGTTTGTCACTGTTTTCTCGTTATGGCTGAGAATATTTCTATTTTTCAGTCTTGAGAGAATCCGCTGCCCATCTACAGCAAGAAGCTGACAGATGGGCAATTGGTTTTAATATTGAATTAGTTGGCGCCAGTGTCCGATTGAGATGCCGGATCCATATTCTGATCCATATTCTGATTCATCCCTTGATTCATCCCCTCCTGGTTCGTGCCACTGTTCATGCCGTTGTTCATGCCGCTCCCTTGAGAGGAGTTACCGTTGTGCCCACCGCCATTGTTTCCACCGCCGCCATTGCTGGCAGCCACGGCGGCGGCATGAACAAGGGCATGAAGGACAAGGGCATGATGCAGCATGACTGCGCCGCCATGCTGAAAAAGATGGAAGGCATGAAAGGCGAGAAATACGCCATGATGCGCAAGGAAGCCATGATGAAGCTGAAAGAGGGCGACGAGAAGGGCTGCATGGAAGCCCTGAAAGACGGCATGATGCAGGAGAAGATGAACGACGGCATGAAAAAGAAGATGTAAGCTTCGGCCAGACCGTCGGAAATCACCGGGAAGGCGTGTCCTGCCGGGCGCGTCTTCCTGTTGCTTTTCACAACGGGTGCGCCACACGCAGAACACAATTGTCGTGTCCATGCTTTTGCGGCCCGTTCCGCTTGC
>JAKIUD010000025.1 GCA_021647765.1 Desulfuromusa sp.
GCCCCGCCAGCAAAGCATGAAACCCAAAACTTTCCAGAAAATAGAAGAACTCATCAAACAAACCCGCCTCACCCAGTCCATAGACTTCTGGAATGTCTTTGCCTTCAGCCAAGTCAGAGGCGATCCCTGCCTGATCGCGTCCGGCTGTATGCCAGGTCAGACGGCTAGCGATATTACGAGCTGCATCAGTGATGAGATTCATAGCTCATGATATACCACAGGAAGCGACTCAATGCAAACTTGAGAATAGCGTAACTACTTGACTTTATTGAATAAAATGGAGCTACAGAATTGCCGTCAGGAGGCGGTTAATAACTTATTCACGAGGGGGTTCTCGCCGCTCCTCAGGATGGCAGGACGGGGTGCTTACGGGTGAACAGGGGGCATTGCTGAGAGAATTTGAGAAAATTGCGATCCGCAAAAAAATACACTTATCAGCAGGAATAATGAAATAAACTGAAAAAACTGTCAGAACCTGAGCCACTATATGAAATATCCAGAGGAGACTATTGACCTTTGCGGTTTGTAGTCGTTTATTGTTAGGCTCGAGAGTTCCTTAGTTTTCTTATTTCGACTTCGGCAACAGAAAATAGGCGAGAGCCGGGAGGAGCAGAATTGCCCCGAGCATATTAACCAGGAACATAAAGGTCAGCAGAATACCCATATCGGCTTGAAATTTGAGGGGGGAGAAAATCCACGTGGCAACACCGATAGCCAGAGTCACTCCGGTAAAAACAACCCCGTTTCCAGTAATTGCCAGGGTATGCAGGTAAGCTTCCTGTAGCGTTTGTCCCTTTCTCAGGTAACTGCGCAGGCGACTGAAAATGTAAATGCCGTAATCGACACCGACACCCACCCCCAGAGCGACAACTGGCAAAGTAGAAACCTTCAACCCAATCTGGAGAATACTCATCAGGGCGTAAGCGAGCAGTGAGACCAGAGCGAGGGGCAAGATAATGCAAAGAACCGATCTGACCGAGCGAAACTCGTAGAAACAGAGGAGGATAACCGCCCCGAACACATAGAGTAAAATTGGAAACTGTGCAGCTGAAACCTCTTCGTTGGTTGCTGCCATCACCCCGACATTGCCAGTTGCCAATCTGAAGGTGACGTTTTCGGTGCTATGTTGATCCCGATAATTCTTCACTTCAGAAACAATACTCGCGATGGTTTCAGCTTTGTGGTCTTTGGTGAAAATCATCACCGGCATGACGCTGCAATCAGAGTTTAACAGGCCACTGCTGGTGGGGACATAACCAACGGCCTGAACCATGGTCGACTGGTTGCGCGGTAGCACCCGCCACTTCAAGCTCCCCTCGTTCCAGCCAGCATTAATCACTTTTGCAATCCCAGGAAGCCCGATGACCGATTGCACCCCTGCAACATTATTCATGTGCCAGGCAAAACGATCAATTGCAGTCATAATATCGTAATCGATACAGCCATCCGGCTTGGTTTCAACAATCACCGTAATCAGATCGACACCGATGGAAAAATGTTCGGTGATGACTTTACTGTCCTGATTGTAGCGCGAATCAGTGCGCAGTTCCGGAACGCCACGGTGCATATCCCCAATTTTGATGTCAGATCCTTTCCAAAGACCGAAACCAAGCAGTACAACGGCCACCGCAACAATAACGGTTGCAGATTTCGGCTCTGCTGCCCGTTCAAAGAAACGCCAGACCGGCTTCAAGAGTTGCGCCTGATGATCAACCTGGTGCTTGTAGCGTCGCCCGATTTTAACGTAGGAAAGGAGAATTGGCAGCAGAATCAGGTTGGTCAAGATAATCACCGCAACTCCCAGACTGGCGGTTATTGCCATTTCCTGAATAACCTGGATCTGAATCAAATAGATAGTGATAAAGCCAATAGTGTCACTGGCCAGGGCAATCGATCCGGGGATAAGAAGTTGCCGAAAGCTGGATTTGGCTGCCTCCAGACGATCAGCACCCGCACGAACTTCAGCCATATTCGCGGTAATCATCTGTACAGCATGACTGACACCGATGGCAAAAATCAAGAACGGAACCAGTAACCCCATGGGGTCGATACCGTAACCAAGCAATGGGAGCAACCCAAGCTGCCAGATGACAGCAATAAGTGAACAACTGAGTGGGATCAGGGTAAGAATCCAAGAGCGGGTATAGAAATAAACCAGAAGTGTGGTGATAACAAAAGCAATAAAGAAAAACAGGATGACACGTTTTGCACCATCGGCGATATCGCCAATAACTTTAGCAAAACCAATGATATGAACATCGACCTGGTCACTTTGGTATTTGTCACGAATCCGTTCCTCAAGCAGATGTGCAACCTTGATAAAGTCGAGCTTTTCCCCGGTGGCCGGATCAATTTCTAATAGCTGGGCACTAATCGCCGCACCAGTAAAATCATTGGCAACAAGACGCCCGAGAATCCCCGCTTTGAGGATATTTTTCCGAACTTTTTCCAATCCTTCCGGGGTTGGTTCAAAATCTGCGGGGACAACATTGCCGCCCGCAATCCCATCTTCGACAACTTCGGTAAAACGAACATTGGGAGTAAACAGCGAACTGACCTGAGCACGATCAACCCCGGGGATAAAGAAGACATCGTCAGTCGCTTTTTCGAGGGTTTTAAAAAATTCGGGAGTGAAGATATCGCCATCTTTTGCCATGAGGGCAATCAGAATCCTGTTGGCGCCACCAAATTCCTTACGATATTCAACATAGGTTTGCATGTATTCATGCTTGAGCGGTAACAGCTTGCTGAATCCGGCATCAATACGCAGATTGGTGACAGAGTAGGCCATGAGCAGGGTTACCAGGACAAAAAAGCCTAGGAAAACAGGACGGTTATTAAATATAAGCTTTTCAAGTCCCGACTTTAAGGAATTAAGTTTCATCTAAATCTCGCTGAAGTTCTCCCTTCTCCCACATGGAGAAGGGTTGGGAGGAAATCCGATTCTATTGACCAATACTTTTCAAAGACAATTTTGTCACACCAAAGCTTCCCACAGCAACGATACTGCCATCAGCTGCTTCTAACATTTTGCTAAAACCTTTACGGTCTGGATCCTGATGCAAAATAAAACTGTTACCATTGTCCTGGCTGGTTAAAAGTGTCCCGGCCAAACCGGATACCACCAGAGTTCCGTCCTGCAGACGCAGTCCACTGGTCAAGCTTGCTTCCGTCCCTGTTTTGACCTGAATCCAGGTTTCTCCAGCATCACCTGACCTGAACAGGTGACCACGCAAGCCAAATAACAACAGTCTGCTTCCAGCTACGGGAAAGATGCCAAAGAATGATCCTTGATAATCAGGATCCAAAAGTGTCCAGTTCTGCCCATTATCATCAGAACGGTAAACAAAGCCAGCCTCAGCAGCAATAAATAATTGATCACCAAGTGCAATCATTTGGTTCAAGTGGAAATCATCCTCACCGATCCAACGACCTTTCCAGCTGTTGCCACCATCGAAAGATTCTAAAAACTGGCCGTAGGCGCCGATGGCATAACCATGCTTGATGTCTAGAAAGAAGATGTCCAGAAGTGGGCTTTCAGCTTCAGCATTTTCATAAACCAACGCCCAGTTCCTGCCTCCATCCCGGGTACGCAAAATAACCTGGTCATGACCAACAACCCAGCCATTCTGAGAATCTATAAAATAAACAGCTGTGAGGGTTGCACGAGTCGGTACCGACATCTGCTCCCAGCTATCGCCATTGTCTTCACTGATCAAAATATGTCCACGTTCACCCACTGCTACCAAGTTATCTCCAATACGCTGGGCATCAAGCAGTAATGAACGACTCGAAAGGGGAGCCATAACAGAGCTTTCACTTCCGCTGGCAGGGGCGACAAAACACCACAAGACAAGTAGGATTGCAGTAACAAACAGCTTCAAATTGGGGTGTTTGCTAAAATAATTTTTCATATCTGACCATTTTATCGATTTGAAGGCATGAAAAATGGCCGAGCCGTTACCGACTCGGCCAGTCATTTACACGCTTACAGTAAACTCGGGACTGTCCCCAGCTCTATCGGGGGCTGTCCCAAAAGTTTACGGACTATGAAACTGCGCTGGTACGCACCGCAAAATCTTTGGGACACCCATACGGGGACAGTCCCGGTTTTGCTATTTTTGCAACGCCAATTAACGACGACCAGAACGACGCAGGGCGCCCGGTGAATAATCCTGGTCAGTGCGTTTGATATCAAAATCGTACATTTCAGATTCATTATCAAGTCCAAGAGCCAGATAGCGCCCGGATTGCAGATCGTAATGGGTCTCTAATGTTGTCCAGAAAGTCGGAACTTCATAGTAATTGATCGAGTGCCCTTCAGAGACACGCCATAGCTGATCACGGTTGTCATAATTGTCTGCAACCATAATCTGCCAGGAATCCTCATCAACATAGAGGGTACGCCTTTTATACAAATGACGAGCTCCTTCGCGCAAAGTTGCTTCGACGACCCAGACACGGTGTAGTTCATAACGCAGATATTCCGGGTTGAGGTGCAGTGGGGTCAGAATATCCTTGTACTTGAGCTTATCGCTGTGTAACAGGTAGTTGTTGTAGGGGATATACAGCTCTTTTTTGCCGATCAGTTTCCAATCGTAGCGATCTGGAGCTCCATTAAACATGTCAAACTGATCAGAAGTTCTCAGACTGTCAGATGCTGTCCCTGGGTTATCATAAGCAACATTTGGAGCACGACGAACCCGCCGTTGACCGGGATTGTAAACCCAGGCAGCACGTGGTTCTTTTACCTGATTCATGGTTTCATGCACCAGTAGAACGTTACCAGCCAGCCGTGCCGGGGCTTTGACCTCCTGCCGGAACAGCAAAATACGGTTATCCAGTTTCTCTTCCGTCATCCCTGCCTGTGAATAGATAAGACTCATTTCGTCTTCAAACTTGACCAGGGTATAGCCTCCACCACGAGTCATCGGTGCCTGGGCAATATGGCGTGCCACAGCATCACCACGATAGCGAAGCAGATGATTCCAAAGAACTTCAATGCCACTTTTTGGTATCGGGAAGGGGATGCCATTAACTGTTCCAGTCACACCATCACCGTTATTGACCAGCTCGGCGGTCTGGGAAACTTTCTTGGTCATATCGTAGATACGTTGCGGCACTGACGCGCTGCGATGGGTCGGGTAGACGTTCATCTTGAAGCTGTCATAGGTTTTAAGCAGCATCTGATGTCCGGCCGTTAATTTGTCTTTGTACTGCTCCATATTGGCAGCAGTGATAGTGAAAAGGATCTTGTCTGTCGCGTAGGGATCAGGATGGTGCATCCCCTTCGTATAACCTGCTGGTGGTGTTGTGATACCACCGTCCCACGCTGGAATAGTCCCATCGGAGTTGCCAGCTTTTTCGGCGCCAAGCGGAGTCAGATCTTTGCCTAAGCGGTCAGCTTCAGCCGCAGAAATAGCGGAAAAAGATTGGCTAGCCAGACCTGTAACCAGTAGCAGGGCAAAGGCCCAAGTTAATGCATTTTTCAGCATAATTTTAGCTCCTCTATATAAATTAGAATGAATATTTGATATTAAATGCCACAAAATCACGATCATTGACCAGATTGTAACGACCAGCACCAAAATAATCGGTGTAGCTTAAATCGGCAGTCCATTGGTTCTGGTAGTTGGCACCCAGCCCCAAGGTTACTGCCTTGCGGCCATCAACGAAGTTACCACCGGGACCGGGAGTTGTTCCATTGACATCGTGCGCCCAGGCAATCCGTGGAGACAGGGTAACAGCACCAATAGCATTATTGAAGTCCAGCTTGGCAACCAGACGATAACCCCATGAAGTTGCATCGGCAAATGCATCAGCTGGTTCAGCGTCTTTGCCTGGATGGGCAGCAAGCGGGTAGACACTTTTGTCTAACTCATGATTTTCATTTCCTGACGTTGGTGTCCCTGGACCATTCAGTCTTAACTCATCTTTACTTGGCATACCGTAGACATGGGTAACACCTATCTCACCAACCATGACAAACTGATCGGCACCAAAAGTTGGGCCGAACACTTTGGTTGCCGTCATTTGTGCCTGAGAAACATCATATCTCTCATAACCTGGAATGTAGATAGATTCTCCCAGATTGGCAATAATATCACCAGCTGTTATAAGGTTACTGAACTGGGAATAGGTTGGGTCTCCTACCGGGTTGGCCAGAGGTTCCAACGTCGCTAGGAGAAGTTCTATGTCGTCAAGTTGGAGAGGAACATCTGTCCGATAGGAAACTTCCCCCTGCAGAGCAATACCAGATTTTTGCAACAGAGTATTGAAACTCACACCATAGAGCTTGATATCTTCAGGATATTCAATTTGATAGCTGGCTGTTTTAGCAAAAGCATCGGTAGCAGCAGCACCAACCGCTCCAGCGAAAGCTGGATGTGTTGTATCTCCACCCACAGCAATTAATGTTTGAGCAATTGCTCCTGCCTGACTTTGGGTCGCCCCAGCAGTCATGCCTGCAACTACCAACTCAGTTAATGTGGCAGCTCCACCCGACAATACGTATTCGGTAACTATTGCTGGAGTTACCGTTGTTTGTATGTTCTGGGCTCCACCTAAACCGGTTGCATCACCTGTCCATGAGCTGATAATTGGCAAACGGCTATGGTAATTCATGAAATAAAATCCGAACTCGGTATCATTCAGACCCGGGGCATAGACACGCATGGCAACCCCGTACTGACCATCATCGTCAGCATAAACATCTGAAGTCCGGGGAACTGCCATAAAGGTATCTGCTGCCGGCAGGTTGCCTTGGTCATCTACATCACCCCAACCAAGCATAACCTTGTCGCCACCTTCACCGACAAAATCGTTGGTGCTCCAGTAGGAACCAGGCGGGTCGATGACAACTTCTTTCCACTCGTACTGGTAAAAGCCTTCAAGGGTGATATTTTCGGTCGGGCTGATAGAAGCTGAAACCATCCCAACGGGAACCAGACCTTCTTTGAGCTCAGCACCAGCAACACGTAGTTTGCTGACAGCAAAGGGGTTGATGACGTTGATACCATTCTGGATAAAAGTACTTTCTCCCCAACTTAAAACCTGAGAACCGACCCGAATCTGCCCCGGCATCGTCCCCAGCTCAAAATCCATGCTCACATAGGCATCGAGAAGTTCAGCATCCTTGCCGACCAGATCAATAGCTTCATCCCTCAGCTCTGTTCTGGCACGATCACCATCATTGTTTTCAAAATCATAAAAAGCCGTTCCTCGAACAAAAAGACCAAATCTCTTGTATTGAAGTGCCAATTCACTGGTTACTTTTGCGGTATTGTTGATCAGATCTCCCTTGTCGTAATTCAGGTTGCCATCATCATAATTTTGTGAATAAGCAAGACCTTCTCCATTTGAGGTACTGTCATTGCCAAAAATAGCATTATCTGGATCCTCCATCCGCCAGGCAAGACCATAGGAAAGAGTCGTATCCAGACTGCCCGTCAGGTCGCTAGTGCCGAATTGAAAAGCAAAGGCTGGAACAGCAAAGGTGGCAGCCAATACCAAAGCCAGCAGGGTCAGACAAGTGCTTCGTGCACTTAATCCAGTCAATTTTCTCCTCATTTTGATTTTCATGTTTCCTCCTTGGAGCGCATGATTTTATCAACAATATCCACAAACAAAATAAAAGGCGACTTCCCATATTCTAAGTAGGACACTTTTGATGTTCATTAAACTTTGAATAGCCGTTTGAAGAATTGAGTTTACTTGTTAATACTAGCTCCGACTTGCTTTGTTCGCAAGAATAAAAAGGTGTTTTGTCAGTTCAAAAAAATCATTTTTATCAAGTTAGAAGCTATGACCCGCCTGCTCTGCCGGAAACACCTCCGATTGATAACAATTTATGCCGTTAGTTCATATCTACCGAACCTTTACGAAAAGGTCAACTACATTTATAACAATGTTAGATTTTTTGTAGAGGAGGATGGACGAATTTTTCTGGAAGGGCAGCTTTTAGCCGGAAACTATCTGTGATATATAAGTTACTTATTGGAGCCTTTTGCAAAAGTCGTCATCCTCGTAAAAATGGGGATCCAGTTTTGACAAACCCAAGAAACCTCTGGATTTCTGCCTGCGCAGGAATGACGACCTCTGAATTTTAAAGACTTTTGCAAGAGGCTCATTGTCATAACAGTTATTCTTATCACCTGTTTCTTTCAAGGGAAGCAGGATTATGAGGGAACCGACCTTGGGTCTGTCCCCGATACAGGGAGACAATCGGAAGACAGAATTAAATTCAGTCCCCGATTGCCCTTCACCTGTTTTTTCAAGGGAGTTAGAGGTCACCATGAATCACAAGAAATCAGAGGAGCTATTCGCTAAAGCCAAAACTATTATCCCCGGTGGAGTCAATAGTCCCGTCCGGGCATTCAAATCGGCTGGTTGTAATCCAATTTTTATTGAGAAAGCTGCCGGAAGTAAAATTTATGATGCCGATGGCAACGAGTATATTGATTATGTCGGTTCCTGGGGACCAATGATTCTCGGACACTGCCATCCCAAAGTGGTTGAGGCCATTCAGAAAGCTGCTGCCAGCGGGGCTTCTTTTGGTGCTCCGACTGCTATTGAAACGGAACTGGCCGAACTGGTTCATCAAGCCTACCCTAATATTGAAAAAGTGCGGATGGTCTCATCAGGAACCGAAGCCACCATGAGCGCAATCCGACTGGCACGTGGCTATACCGAGCGGGATAAAATCCTTAAGTTTGATGGCTGTTACCATGGCCATGCCGACTCATTATTGGTTAAGGCAGGCAGTGGTCTTGCCACGTTTGGTGTTCCGACATCACCGGGTGTCCCGGCCGATTTTGCCAAGCATACTTTAACAGCAACCTACAATGATCTGGCGGAGGTTAAAGAAATTGTTGCCGCAAACAAGGGCGAGATTGCCTGTATCATCCTTGAAGCAATTGCTGGAAATATGGGCTGTGTACCGCCGGTTGCAGGTTTTCTTCAAGGGTTGCGGAATCTCTGTACTAAAGAAGGAATCCTTCTAATTATCGATGAAGTGATGACTGGTTTTCGGGTTGCGTATGGTGGAGCTCAGGAGCGTTTTGGCGTGCGCGGCGACCTGGTGACGCTCGGCAAGATTATTGGTGGTGGTTTACCGGTTGGAGCTTTCGGTGGCAAAAGTGAAATCATGGATTCGCTTTCACCAGAAGGTGGTATTTACCAGGCCGGAACTCTCTCAGGAAACCCGCTCGCAATGAGTGCCGGAATTGCGACATTGAAACTTCTCCAGGAAGAGGGTTTTTACCAGCAGCTAGAAGAAAAAAGTTCTTATTTGGAAAAAGGGGTGCAACAGGTCGCGGGAAACAGCCAGGTCGCAACGTGCTGGCAACGGGTCGGCGGGATGTTCTGCACCTATTTCCAAAAGGGTCCTGTCAATAACTTTGACGATGCACTAAAAAGTGATACCGAAGCTTTCGGGCGTTATTTCCGCAGCATGCTTGACCAGGGGATCAATCTGGCTCCGGCACAATTTGAAGCAGGATTTATGAGTATTGCCCACTCGAAGGAAGATTTGGATAAAACAATTTCGGCAATGGAAAAAGCCCTTAGCGCGGTATAATTGTACAATGCCCCCTGTTCCGAACGGCTCTAGCTTAAGGAAGTTTTCGGCAAAAACGGGACTGTCCCCGTATGGGGGATGTCCCAGGCTTTTGTGGTGTGAACCACCGCAGTTCTTCGTGGCTCGCAAACTTCGGGACAGCCCCCGATGGGGCTGGGGACAGTCCCAAGTTTACTGCAAAACTGGTTAAACTAGTGCCATTCGGATTTGTCCCCGGTTTGTGCCTCGCGACTCGCCACAGATAAAAGAGCCGTACTGCCAAGGGATCTTTCCGTTAAAATCTTCCATTTACCCTTTTCGCTAATAAAGTTGAGGGTCTTTAGTGTTGAGTCAATTCGGCTTCTTCCTCAGCTGCTACCTCGCAACTCAACTCCGGGGGTGCCAAAACCTCCCTGAATAGTAACGTTTCAACTTCCTGCTCTGACATGGCTGGAGTAAGACTTTTCTGCTGCAGGGTATATCCATAGCTCCCCGAGAGAATACCCCCGAGAATAAATCCCCCTAAAATCCATGTTGCAACTTTCTAACATGAACACCCCTACTACCCTACTATTCTGATTGTATATTCTTTAGTGGCAGCTTCCTCCATTTGAACAGGAAACGACCCCACCAGAACAAATATTATATCACTATAATAAACGTTGTCAAATTACTTAGCGGGCTTTTTGTACGCCGATGTGTGGACAAATTTCGGTGATGGGACAGGAACTACAGTGAGGGGTGGGTGCCTTACAACAGGCACGACCGTGCGCAATTAAAGTATGGCCGGACTGCGTCCATTTTGTTTCTGGAAGCAACTGACTTAGTTCTTTTTCAATCTGCTCTGGATTATCTGATTTCGTCCAGCCAAATCGGCGTGCCAGCCGTTTTACATGGGTATCAACGACCAGCCCGGGAATCTGATAGGCATTACCTAAAACAACATTGGCAGTTTTACGACCAACTCCACTTAAGGCGACCAATGCTTTGAGATCTGCCGGTACCTCTCCTTGATGCCGGGTTAAAACCTGTTCGGCACAACCAATTAAGTTTTTTGCTTTATTCCGAAAAAAACCAATTGAGCGAATGATCTCTTCAACCTGATCTTGACTGGCAACAGCCAGCTGTTCCGGTCCAGGAAAAAGTTTAAATAATGTTGCGGTGACAATATTGACTCGCTTATCGGTACATTGAGCTGAAAGAATTGTTGCTACAAGTAATTGCCATGGATTTTGATAAAGAAGGGCACAATGGGCTTCGGGGTAAATATTTTCCAGCTCTTGCAAGAGCTGCAATGCCTTCTCCGATTTTTTCATATTGAATCATCTTCTGCTAAAATTGTTATCCACAGGGTTACAAACTTATCCACAAACGGGATTGGGCTGTTTGGTGGGTATTTTGGCTCTTTTTTCAACCTTTAGCACTTCACGAGTATCGCTGGTCTCAACCGTAAGAACCAACGGCAAGTGGGTGGAGGCTCTTCGGGCTAAAGCTGTCATAACAACACGTCCTTCGATCGCCTTTATCGAACCCCAAAAATAAACCCGATCGCGTCCCCAGAGTGGCACTTTTCCTGGAAAATTAGCTCGCCAGACTGGAAAGTTAGCTCTCTTCAGATGCTCATTTAACCGGGGTTGACCTCTCCCCCACCATGGCAGACCAAAATCACCACAAATAATCGTTGCACAGGATAAGGAAGGATTATTCAGCAGTTGTTCTCCCATAAGAAGCCTGACCTGCTCACGTCGCTGGCGAATATTCCAGGAGAGGGCTAAGTTGAAAAGGTGAATCCTCTCATCCCCATGCTCCAGATCTGCCTGGACACATTGTCCACCAAACCCTAACGACTGCTCCCTAACATACTTCAAGGGATAATGAGACAAAAAAGCGCACCCACCTTCAGTATCTGAACCATAAGCATCCAACCCAACCTGTTCTGCCAGTCGTTCAACTGAACTCAGCCCGATCGGCGAACCGATCTTCTGCAACATGACCAGTTCTGGCCGTTGCGCACGGATGACTGCGGCACATAGATCGGGTGCTAGCTCTCCAGCAGCACTTCGAGCCCCATTGATTTGATAACTCATGATCTGGAACGTCGACATAACTCGCCCCTAAGATTGAAGCACTTAAACTCTGTCCTGCTAAAGTCTGCGGATAGACTCTATAATAATCTGGGGTTCAGGGTAATTTCTAAAGAGAGAACTTTTGGCTATGGTTTTAACTGAGCCAATTTTTTCAACAATATCCATCCCAGCAATCACCCGTCCAAAAACGGCATAGCCAAACGCTCTTGGTGTGTTTCCCCGGTGATCAAGAGTTCCATTATCAACCAGATTGATAAAAAACTGACTGGTTGCACTATCTACAACACCGGTGCGTGCCATAGCGATGCTCCCTTTCAAGTTTTTTAACCCATTAGCTGCTTCATTCTTAATTGGAGCGAAGGTTTTTTTCCTTTTACCCCATTTATCAAAGCCCCCACCCTGGATCATAAACTTTCCAATAACACGATGATAAATTGTATCGTCATAAAATTTTTGATCCACATAGTGAAGAAAGTTTTTCACTGTCTGTGGTGCTTTATCAGAATTCAATTCAATCTGGATAGCTCCCAGGCTGGTTTTTATTTCGACAATCGGATCGGCGTATGCAGCCCCGGAGAAGAAGACCAAACAGCTGACCAGTAACAATAATTGTTTCATCGTAACTCCCTGCAATCCCAGAGTGGAAATTCTATAACGCTTCTGCTTTTAAATCACGTGACATCAAATCGGTCACCGCCTGACGCGGATCTTTGTCCCGATAAAGAACCAAATACATCTGCTCGATAATTGGTACATCGACTCCCAGCTTCTTTGCCAGCTGATAGGCGGAAAGGGTTGTTTTAACCCCTTCAGCAACCATCTGCATTCCCGCCAGAACGTCATTAAGCTTATGCCCCTTGCCCAGCTCAATACCGACACTGCGGTTTCGTGACAGATCACCGGTACAGGTCAGAACCAGATCACCCATTCCTGCCAATCCAGCAAAGGTTTCTGCTAACCCGCCGAGCTTCATTCCCAATCGGGTCATTTCAGCCAAACCACGCGTAATCAGTGCTGCCCGAGTATTGTGCCCAAAACCAAGACCATCCGCAACCCCGGCAGCCAGAGCAATGACATTCTTCATTGCACCGCCCAACTCGACTCCAATAATATCATTATGGGTGTAAACTCGAAACGTCTCAGTACTGAATATCTTCTGAATCTCACCCGCAACGGCCAAGTCTCTTGCCGCAGCAACCACTGCTGTTGGCATCCCGGAGCTCACCTCTTTTGCAAATGACGGGCCGGAAAGAAAACCAAGCCGCAACTGCATCGACTCAGGAAGTAACTCTTCAAACACTTGAGACAATAACATCAGGCTGTCATTTTCAATCCCCTTAGAGGCAGAAACAATCAGAGCTTGAGGCAATATATCGGGTAATGCTTGCTGCAATACCTGACGAGTGGCTTGAGATGGCGTGACAAATAAAAGTAACTGTTTTCCAGAAACAGCTGACTTCAACACACTGGTAATCTGCAAATTTTTAGATAGATTTACTCCCGGGAGGTAAAGATCGTTGATTTTTGACCGTTCGATTCGTTCAGCCAGATCTTCTTCATAGCACCAGAGTGTAACGGGATAGCCCTTTTTAGCCAACAGATCAGCTAAGGTGGTTCCCCAACTCCCGGCACCAATAACAGCAATTTTTTCCCCCATTTAGATGGCTCCTTTTTTAACCGTGATCCGCTGCTCCAGATGTTCAATTTTTTTTTGTAACAAAGCAGGCGGTGAAAACCCCTTTAGTTGTCGGTAACTCTTCAGAGCCTCATCCAACCGCCCCTCTTCCTCCAACAGCTTAGCCAGATCGAATTTCGCCTGAATCTGATAACGACTGTCGGGATAGCGATCTATCAAGCGATGGAAATCCTCTCGAGCCTCATCCAACCGCCCTTCCAGGATTAAAATCCCCCCCTTGCGGTACAATACCGCGGCAACCAGAGAGCTGTCCGGATATTTTTCCAGTAGGGTTTCTAGTTCAATCCGTGCTTGTGGATAGTTTTCAAGGCGAAAATAACAATCCGCTATTTCATAATAGTATTGATCAGGAGTCCCTTCATTAAAATCCAGTAAGCGCTGAAAGAACTCTATCGCCCGGGAATAATCATGGAAAACATATTTGACAATCTGCGCCGCTTCCTCACGAGCAGATAAAACAAGAGGGCTGTCAGGGTAATCGTGTTCGAGTCGTAGATAGTTGAGGAGAGCCTTTTGCCCATCTCGATGATCGTACTGCCAGAGTTTGCCTATTTTCAATAACGCTTCCGCTGCCACCTGTGCCTGGGGATACTTTTGATAAACCTCCCGATAACTTTCTTCCGCAGCAGTTATCTTTCCGACACTTTCCAGCTCAACCCCCTTCGCAAACAACCGCTGTGGAGCAGTTAATTGCTGCCGACGATAAACCGGGAACAAACTGACAAGCAACACCAAAACAAACAGAACAAACAGAATCCAGCGCCTGCTGCTAGATTTCTTCGTCCGGTTTTTCTGTTGTTTCAACTCCCGCTTCAGTTGCTTCTTCAAGCGGTGCAACTCCATCAACGGTATCCTTCTCTGCCAGTTTGGCAACCGAGACAATCAACTCATCATCCTCCAACACCATCATCCGAACCCCCTGGGTATTCCGGCCAATGGCTCTGATATTCTTCACCTTGGTACGCAACAGCTTGCCACGGTTAGTGATAAACATCAGGTCAGATTCATCGTCCACCATTCTGATCGCAACGACATGGCCATTACGCTCATTGGTCTTGATGGTAATAATTCCTTTACCACCACGACTTTGCACACGGTATTCACTAATATCGGTACGCTTGCCATAACCGTTCTCTGTCACCGTTACCAAAGCTAATGCCGTATTCGCCGAAACTGACTGGAGACCAACCACTTCATCATCCTCAGCCAAAGTTATACCACGCACACCACGCGCCGGACGACCGACCGACCGAACATCGGTTTCCGGAAAACGAATGGATTTGCCGTTACGACTGGCCAACAACAGATCGCGCTCACCATTGGTCAAACGTGCTTCGATGAGACGATCTCCCTCATCAATGGTCAACGCAATAATACCACCAACCCGTGGATGGGAATAAGCCATCAACTCGGTTTTCTTGATAATCCCCCGTGCCGTTGCTGTGACAATGTATTGACCCTTTTCAAAGCTCTTGACCGGAAGAATTGTCATGACCTTTTCTTCATCTGCCAACTGTAACAGGTTGACAATTGCCTTACCCCGCGAAGCCCGGCCACCTTGAGGAATTTCGTGAACTTTGAGCCAATAAACCTTGCCAAGATCGGTAAAAATAAGAACATAAGCATGGGTCGAGGCAATAAACAGGTTTTCAACAAAATCCTCTTCCTTCGGCTTAACCCCGCTCGAACCTTTTCCTCCCCGTCGCTGCGCTCGATAAAGCGATACGGCATTCCGTTTGATATAGCCTCCGTGGGTCACGGTTACAACCATATCCTCTTCAACAATCATATCTTCCAGAGTCAAATCAGCACTACGATCAAGAATTTCGGTACGCCTTGGATTGGCAAATTTACCTCTCAGTTCGATTAATTCGTTCTTAACAATGTTGAGAATTTCCACTTCGCTGGCAAGAATTTCCTTCAAACGGTTTATCTGTTTCAAAAGTTGCGCCAATTCCTCAAGAATTTTACCTTGTTCCAGCCCAGTCAACCGGTGCAAGCGCATATCCAGGATGGCCTGTGCCTGAATCTCTGAAAATGAAAACCGCGAGATCAGGCCAAGCTTGGCTTCTGCTGGGGTGGCACTGCCCTTGATAATCTTAATAACTTCATCCAGGTTTTCCAGGGCGAGCTTTAAACCATGGAGAATATGGGCTCTAGCTTCGGCTTTCTTCAGCTCAAAAACACAGCGTCGTGTTACTATTTCGCGGCGGTGATCAATGAAACAGTCAAGCACTTCGCGTAAGTTGAGTATTTTCGGCTGACCGGAAACAATCGCCAGCATAATAATCCCAAAAGAGCTCTGCATCACGGTCATTTTGTAGAGCTGATTGAGGATAACCCCAGGGATCATATCCCTTTTCAGTTCAATAACGACCCGCATCCCATCACGATCCGATTCATCACGCAGATCCGATATTCCTTCAATTTTCTTGTTTTTAACCAGGTCAGCAATCTTCTCGATCAGACGAGCCTTGTTGACCTGATAGGGAAGTTCAGTAATGATAATGGCTTCTCGACCACTGCGTCGGTCAATCTCAACCAGAGCCCGAGCACGCATCTGGACAATACCGCGACCATTCCGATAAGCCTCTATTATTCCCTCCTTACCATTGATGAAGCCAGCAGTCGGAAAGTCAGGTCCGGGAATTATTTCAATAAGCTCATCGATGCTAAGATGCGGGTCGTCAATTAAAGCAACCAACCCATCAATTACCTCACCCAGATTGTGAGGAGGGATCTTGGTTGCCATACCAACAGCAATCCCCTCGGAACCATTCACCAGGAGATTTGGATATTTACAAGGGAGAACCAATGGCTCTTCCAGAGAATCATCATAGTTGGGACCGAAGTCGACAGTCTCTTTATCAATATCGTTCAGCAATTCGTGGGCGAGTCTGTCCATCCGAATTTCGGTATAGCGCATTGCTGCGGCAGAATCACCATCGACCGAACCAAAATTACCCTGCCCATCAATCAGGGGATGGCGCATTGAAAAATCCTGCGCCATTCGAACGATAGTGTCATACACGGCAGAGTCACCATGGGGATGATATTTACCAATAACATCACCGACAACTCGGGCAGATTTTTTGTAGGGCTTATTGAAATCATTGTTGAGATCGTGCATGGCAAACAAAACCCGCCGGTGAACCGGTTTAAGCCCGTCTCGGACATCGGGTAATGCCCGCCCAACAATCACACTCATAGCATAGTCCATATAGGACTTGCGCATTTCATCAACAATATTAACGGTCACTTTGTTCTGCTCTGACAACATCTAATTAATTCCTCCAAACTCCCTGGTGGAAGTTCTATTTTTATACTCAGACATCAAGATTAGCGACATTCAAAGCATTCTGCTCAATAAACTCACGCCGTGGTTCAACTTGATCCCCCATCAATACAGTAAAAATTTCATCGGCTCTAACCGCATCCTCGATTGTGACCTGCAAAAGAACCCGCTTGTCTGGATCCATTGTCGTTTCCCACAACTGATCAGGATTCATCTCTCCAAGGCCCTTATAGCGTTGAATATATTGTCCTTTTTTAGCTCTAGCCAGAAAGACCTCAAGCAACTCCTGTCGATCGTTAACTTCAAGGTTCTCCTTTCCCTCAGTAACAACAAAACTTGGGCTATTAAGACAGAGATCTTCAACTTGTCGATAAGATTGCAGCAACAGTTTATATTCGTGGGAAGAAAGAATTTCAACCGTCTGACGATCTATCCGTGCGTGCAAATTACCAAAATTTACCAGGATTCGGTCTGGATTTTCCAAAACCTCAAATTTAGCTTTTGGCTCTTGCTTACGTAGCTGTTCTGCAAGCGGTTCCAGATTAACCCTGTCGGCAAAACCGTTGCGAATTTTCCCCTGCAAAAAAAATTTTAATATCTCCCCAGGAACCCCTCGATTGACTATTTTTTCAAACCGTTGGTTGTAATCAATAATATTCCGCAAGGTAGGTATAATTTGTTTGCCCCGGAGATTCTTTTTGCCATTATCCATTTCCAAAACAACACCCTCTGTTCCCGTCTCAAGGAGATAGTCCAACAACGCATCATCATCCTTCAAATAAAGTTCACGCTTGCCTCGTTTTGCCTTATAAAGAGGGGGCTGTGCAATGTAAAGGTGTCCTCGTTCGACGATTTCCGGCATTTGTCTGAAAAAAAACGTCAGCAGCAGGGTTCTAATATGGGAACCGTCGACGTCTGCATCGGTCATAATAATAACACGGTGGTAACGCAGTTTTGCTATATCAAAGTCATCTCTACCTATTCCTGTTCCCATTGCGGTAATTAAGGTACGAATTTCATTTGAGGTTAAGAGTTTATCAAAGCGAGCCTTTTCAACGTTCAGTATTTTACCTTTAAGGGGCAATATAGCCTGATAGCGCCGCTCACGACCTTGTTTTGCACTGCCACCAGCAGAGTCGCCCTCGACCAGATAAATTTCACAAAGAGCTGGATCTTTTTCCTGACAATCAGCTAATTTTCCCGGAAGAGAAAGTCCCTCGAGAGCCCCTTTACGGCGAGTCAGATCTCGGGCTTTACGCGCCGCTTCTCGCGCCCGAGCCGCTTCTATCCCTTTTTCCAGAATTTTTTTAGCAACCTGGGGATTCTCTTCTAAAAATGTCGCCAGCTGATCGTTCATCAAGGTTTCTACATATCCCTTAACTTCCGAATTTCCAAGTTTCGTCTTGGTTTGCCCTTCAAACTGTGGATCTGATAATTTAACCGATATAACTGCAGCAATCCCTTCGCGCATATCATCACCCGATATTGCAACTTTGACATTCTTCAATAAATTATTTGCTGCAGCATAGCTATTCATGGTTCGGGTTAATGCTCCCCGGAAACCACTGAGATGGGTGCCACCCTCGTGAGTGTTTATATTATTTGCAAAGGAAAATATTTTTTCATCATAACCATCATTATATTGTATGGCGATCTCTATTTCCGCTCCCCCCCTTTCACCATGAAAATAGATTGGTTGGGGGTGGAGAGGGCTTTTTGCACGATTAAGATATTCAACAAAAGAGCGAATTCCCCCTTCATAGAGAAATTCGTAACTTTTTTCTGATCTAGCATCATTTATTTTAATTTTTACACCTGCATTTAAAAATGCCAGTTCACGTAATCGCTGCGATAGGGTTGAAAAAGAAAAGTCTGACGTATCAAATATTTCGCTGTCTGGCCAGAAAGTTATTTTTGTCCCACGTTTAATTGTGTCTCCATCAATAATAAGAGGTTCAATAGGGATACCTCTTTCATAACTTTGACGATAGACTTTCCCATACCTTCTTATTTCCAAATCAAGACGACTTGATAAAGCATTAACAACAGAAACACCAACTCCATGAAGCCCACCTGAAACTTTATAGGCTCCGTCCCCATCATCATCAAACTTTCCACCGGCATGCAAAACAGTCATAACAACTTCTGCCGCTGATTTATTTTGTTTTTCATGCATTTCAACAGGAATTCCACGGCCATTATCTTCAACCGTGACCGAACAATCTTCGTGTATAATAACCGTAATTTCATCACAATAACCTGCTAAAGCCTCATCTATTGCATTATCAACTACCTCATAAACAAGGTGATGAAGACCATTCACAGATGTTGAACCTATATACATAGCAGGTCTTTTTCTAACTGCCTCCAAACCTTCTAAAACTTGAATACTTTCAGCCCCGTACTTTTTTTCCTCTTTCATGATTAGCCTTAATTAAATATGAATTCTGAAATAACACCATTATTTACTTCAAATATTTTAGCTCTGCTTTTATCAATATCTGGAATATCCATCGTTGTTATGAATACCTGTCCAGAATTATCCAATATTTTATTGAAAATATTAGTTTTTCTAGATGAATCAAGCTCACTGCCCATATCATCAAATAACAAGATAGGATAATAATCATAATTATCTTTATAATCCTGAAGTTGAGCTTGTTTATAACTGAGAAGTAAAGATCTCTTTTGACCCTCAGAAGAATATTTATTTATATTATTATTATTTATTAAAAAAACAAAATCATCAATATGTGGACCTACAAGCGTATAACCATATTTTTTTTCTTTTAATTTATTTATTTCAAATTTTTTAAATAATGAATCCTTTATTTTTTTATCATAATTATTATATTTGATAGAATATTTTTCATTTATTTCATTTTCTTTGAATAAAATATTAAAATAATTATTTATTTTTTCAATATATTTTATTCTTTTAGATATAATCAAATAAGCATATTCAATTAATTGATCTTTCCAAACATCTATTTTTCCATCATCTATTTTTAAAAAAATATTTCTTTGTTTTAAACATTTTAAATATTTTTTAAAAATATTTATATATTCATTATCAACATAAAATATAGATCTATCTATTAGATTTCTTCTATATAAAGGGTAGTTTTTCAGATAACTTATTTCATCTGGAAAATAAACTATACAATTTAAAAATCTATAAAAAAAATTATTTTCTGGTTTTTTATTATTTATAATTATTTCTTTGTTTTTTTTACTATCCAGAGATACTTTTAAAGTATTATCAACTTTATTATTAATAATATTAATATTTATAATAAATTTTTCTTTTTTATTATTTATAAGATTTATATTTTTATTTGTTCTAAAACTTTTAAAAAGGGATGAATAAAATATAGATTCAATAAAATTTGTTTTTCCTTGAGCATTTTTTCCATATATAAAATTTAAATTTTTACTCGGATTTATATTACAATTTTCTATATTTCTAAAATTATTTATTTTTATATTTTTTATGTACATTTAAAAAAATTATAAACGCATAGGCATAACAACTGAGAGGTGATCTTCATCATCTTCAGGATTTATTCTTCCTGGAGAAATATTATCTTTTAAATTAAATATTATATTTTCACTTTTTATTACTTGTAATATTTCTATTATATATTTTGCATTAAAACCTATAGAAATTTCATCTCCACTGTATGTTATATCTATTTCTTCTTTAGCATCACCTAAATCTGGACTTGATGATGTAAGAATTAAAGAATCCTTCCTTAAATTTATTTTTATACCTTTTGATTTTTCACTTGATAAAATAGATATTCTTTTTAGAGCATGTAAAAATAAATTTTTATTTATTATAGCTGCGTTTTTACCTTTATCAGGTATGACTCTTTTATAGTCGGGAAAATCACCATCAACCATTCTCATTATTAATGTTATTTTTCTATTACTTATAAAAAAATTATTATCTAATATTCCTATATTAATATTTTCTTCCATTGTTTCTAATAATTTTTTTATTTCTATAATTCCTTTTTTAGGAAGAATAAAACCTTCTTTATATTTTAGATCTAGTTCGTTTTCATATTTCCTTTGTATCATCGACAATCTATGGCCATCAGTTGATACAAATATCATTTTATTAATATTATCTATTTTTTCTGCTTTTATATATATTCCTGTTAAATTAAATTTTGTTTCATCATTTGAAACTGAAAATAAAGTTTTTTCAATCATTTCATTTAAACTGTTTTTATCTATAGTATTATTACTTAATTCAATATCAGGAAATTTTGGAAATTCTTCAGGAGATAATCCTACTAAATTAAAAAGTGATTTATGACATTTTATTTCTACCCAATAATTATTTTTAGAATTAAAATTTATATTTTTGTCAGGAAGTTCTTTTATTATTTCATATAATTTTTTTGCAGATACTGTAATTTTTCCTTCTTCTATTATTTGTGCTTTATATTTAGATTTTAAACCAACCTCTAAATCAGTGGCTGTAATTGTAATTTCATTATTTTCTGCTTCTATTAATACATTTGCCAATATAGGTATAGTATGTCTTTTTTCTACTATTCCCTGAACTTTCGTAAGTCCTTCTAAAAATATATTTTTACTAATTATAAATTGCATAAATCCTCCATTAACATTAACTATTTACTAATAGTATTTTTATATAAAAATAGTAATAATAGTAGTTACTGTGAATTCGTTTGTAATTATCTAACTATTTAATAAATATAATTTTTTTATCAAATATATGTTGTGTATAAAAAGTTTATAAATATATATTTTGTTTATAAATATACTTATTCTCTTTTTCTCTTATTTTTTAAACATTTTTTAAACTAATTTTTCTATGAGTTTTTCTATGGTTTTTTTTACTTGGATGTCTTCTTTCATTATTCTTTCTATTTTTTTTATTGCATGAATTATTGTAGAATGATCTTTACCTCCAAATTTAGATCCTATTTCTGGATATGATAAACTCGTCATATTTCGGCATATATACATTGCAATCTGGCGTGGAAAAACAATATTTTTTAACCGTTTAGATGATTTGAGTTCAATCGTTTTTATTTGAAAGTGTTCTGCAACCTTTTTTTGGATTTTTTCTACAGTTATTTCTTTACTGTTTTCTATTAATATATCTTTAAGAACTTTTTTAGCCATATCAACAGATATAGTCGTTGATGTAAGGCTGGAATAAGCACCTATTCTGATAAGATAACCTTCCAATTCTCTTACATTATTAGAAATAGAGTTTGCTAATAGATAAATAACATCATCAGGAACATTTATATTATTTTGGTCAGCTTTCATATTAAGTATAGCTTGTTTTGTTTCTGTATCTGGTGGTTGTATATCTGCAATTAAACCCCACTCAAACCTTGATCTTAATCTTTCTTCAAGGTCTGGTATTTCTTTAGGAAATTTATCAGAAGTTACAACTATTTGTTTATGTGATTCATAAAGTGCATTAAATGTATGAAAAAATTCTTCTTGGGTACTTTTTTTACCTGCAATGAATTGAATATCATCTATTAATAATATATCGATAGATCTAAATTTATTTCTAAATTCTTCCATTTTTGCATGTCTTAGTGAATTTATAAGTTCATTTGTAAATTTTTCTGAAGAGTAATAACATATTTTTGTGTTTTTATTACTCTTATGTATTTCATTACCAATTGCGTTAATAAGGTGTGTTTTTCCTAAACCTACACCTCCATAGATAAAGAGAGGGTTATAAGTCGTTGCTGGATTATTAGAAACAGCCATGGCTGCAGCGTGTGCAAATTGATTTGATGTGCCAGAAACAAAACTATCAAAAGTATATTTAGGATTTATATTTGGAATATTTTGTTTTTTTATTTTTATATTATCTTTTTCTATATCTTTTATTAAGGTTTTAATTGGGAATTTTTTCTTCATATTTTCATTTATTTTTATATCTATAGAATAATTATTAGTGCCAACTTTATATAAATTTTCCTCTATTATTTTTTTATAGTTATCTTTTATCCAGTTTTTTATAAACTTATTGGGAACTTCTAGGGTGAGCAGATTACCGGTTAGTTTTACCGGATTAATAGGTGCTATCCACGTAGAAAAATTTTGTTCGCTTATTTCTGATTGTAATAATTCCAAGGTACTCGACCATATTTTTTTCATTTTGTTATCCACAGCTTGTCAACATATGTGTATAAGGCAAATTGCTAATAAACCATTGAAATAAAAGATTAATTTTCCTTTTATTATTTTTATGTGACGAAATTTTTTTATATAATTACATCTAAATTATTACTATAGTGTTTATTGTAAATATCTTCCAGTATATTTTTTATGTTTATTTCTTGACTTGTCTATTCTTTTATGATTAATGATACTGCTTTGTCAGTTTAGAGAGTGGAGGTCATTATATATGTCTAAGCGTACATTTCAACCAAGCCGCATCAAGCGTAAGAGAACCCACGGTTTTCGCAAAAAAATGCAGAACAAAGCTGGTCGACTTACGATTAATCGTCGGCGTGCTCGTGGTCGTAAATTATTGACGGTTACAACACCGATAAAGTAATTTATGGATAATTTTTATCCCGGATTTTGTCGCTTGCGTAAATCCTGGGAATATCAATTAGTTAAAAAGATGGGGTGTAAATTTTATACACCCCATTTTGTGCTTCTAGTATCTGATAATAAAATTAATAATTCTCGCTTAGGTGTAACCGTTTCTCGTAAAATAGGTAATGCGGTTCAGCGAAATCGGCTCAAAAGAATAATAAGAGAATTTTTTCGCACAAGAAAGCATTTGTTTTCCGGATTAAGAGATTATTCTGTTATAGCTAGACGCGGTGTGGCTCAACTCACATCTTCGGAAATAAACCTTGAACTGAAAAAATTATTTTTTGTTGCCGGAAATCAAGAATGATTAAGTATGTATTCATATTTCTAATAGATATTTATCGTTATTGTATATCACCTTATACCCCCCGTTCTTGCCGGTTTTACCCGACATGTTCTATGTATGCACGTGAAAGCATTCTTGCTCTTGGAGTATTAAAGGGTAGCTACTTGGCGATTAAAAGGATACTTAAATGTCATCCTTATCATTCCGGTGGTTATGACCCCGTTCCTTCTATAAAAAATCAGGATATTTAAAGATGGATAATAACCGTACTATCATTGCTGTTGTTCTTGTTGTTCTGCTGTGGTCTGGATACAGTCTTTTTTTTGCACCTCAACCACCTCCGCCAGTAGTTCCAACTGAAAACAATACTAAAAATGTCGCTCTTGGACTGCAATTAGATCTGGATAAGAAACAAGTTAAGCAAGAAGCTGATATTTCAAGCGCTGCTGTGCTGGTCAATAGTAATGAAAAGGAATCTTTTCTAAGTGTCTCATCAGATTATTATGATATCAAAATATCATCAATGGGAGCGACTCTTCGATCTATAATTTTAAAACAATACAAGGAAACAAACACTGTTGGTTCTCCTCCTTTTAAACTGTTAGATGTGGACGATTTTTCCCTCTCTACTTTAAAAACAACAGGAAGTGGAGGTCTCTATCTTCCTGCAAATTTAAACTATAAAATTATTGAAAATAAAGATTTTATTGAAATAAAGAATGAAAATGTAACGGTTAGTTTTGTTGCCTCTATTAATGGCTTAACTGTCGTAAAAAAATATACTTTTCATCCCTCTTCATATTATTTTGATTTGAATATCCAGCTTATAAATGATTCTGACCGGTCGGTCAGTGGTCATCTTGATCTTTCTTTGGTTACTCCTTGGAATAAAGATGATAAGTCGCGTATGTATACCTTTGTTGGTCCAGTGACCTTTGATGGTGAAGATTTAGCAGAGGATAAACCCGCTAATTTGGAAAAATCACCAAAAATTTATAAAGACAATTTTGTTTGGTCTGGCTATATGTCTAAATATTTTTTAAGTGTGATCAATCCTAAAGAGCCTTCTGATCAACTATTTATAAGTGCAGGTGATGGGTTTGTTGAAAATAAGTTTACCTCTCCGAATATCAGTCTGGAAAAAGATCAAAAAACTTCTTTTGAATACACAGCTTATTTTGGTCCAAAGCAGGATGAGTATTTGACTGCCAGTGGACATCAATTTGACAAAGCAATCAATTATGGATTTTTTCAACCTATATCCAAGCCTTTGATGGTCGTGCTGAAGTTTTTCTATGGTTTTATCGGTAATTATGGTTTTGCGATTATTTTGTTAACTGTTTGTATAAAGTTGATTTTCTGGCCATTGACACAGAAAAGTTATAAGTCGATGAAAGGGATGCAAAAACTTCAACCCGAAATGAAAAAGATGCGGGAAAAATATGGCAAGGACAAACAAAAGCTCAATCAGGAGATGATGTCATTTTATAAAGAAAATAAAGTTAATCCCATGGGCGGGTGTTTGCCCATGGTTATCCAGATTCCAGTGTTCTTTGCCCTCTATCGTGTATTGCTTGGATCTATTGAATTGCGTCATGCCCCATTTATGCTTTGGATAACAGATTTATCGGCCAAAGATCCATATTATGTAACCCCGTTGATTATGGGTGTTACGATGTTTTTGCAGCAGAAAATGACTCCGACCAATATGGATCCAACCCAAGCTAAGATCATGTTGATGATGCCGGTTGTTTTTACTTTTATGTTTCTTAATTTTCCGGCCGGACTGGTTCTTTATTGGCTGACCAACAATCTTCTTACTATTCTGCAGCAGTATCTTATCAAGCGCCAGCCTGACTGACGTGTTTGTTATTGCTGATGAATACAAGCGATACAATTATTGCCCCAGCTACGGCTCCCGGAGTGGGGGGTATTGCAATTGTCCGTATTTCTGGCGCAGATGCCCTGTCGGCGCTACTAAGCTATTTTAGACCCTCCGCTGCTTCTGCCACACTAGAGTCACATCGTCTTTACTATGGCGCCTTGAGAGACCGTTCCGGTTGTTTGGTTGATGAGGTGATGGCTGTTTATATGGCCGCTCCACACACCTATACGCGCGATGACGTTGTTGAGATTCAATGCCATGGTAGCCAGCAAGTGATCACAGCTATTTTGAGTTTGTATCAAGAACATGGTCTTCGCTTGGCGGAACCCGGTGAGTTTACCTATCGGGCGTTTATTTCCGGGCGTTTGGATTTGTCACAAGCAGAGGCGGTATCTCGTCTTGTTCATGCTAAAACCGATTCTGCGCGTAAATTATCCCTTGAGCAGGTTGGCGGTGCTTTAAGTCGGGAAATATATTCGTTGGCCGAGAGTCTAAAGAAAAGTTTGGTTTTAATTGAGGCGTGGATAGATTTTCCTGAGGAGGATTTACCTGACGAAGACCTTATTTCTATTGCTACCACTATAGAGAACGCAAAATCAAAAACACTAACAATAACAAGTAGTTATACCTGTGGAAGGGTTTTGACCGAGGGGGCTTCGATTTTACTTTTGGGGCAACCGAATGTTGGAAAAAGTTCTTTGTTGAATGCCCTTTTAGGTGAAGAACGTGCCATAGTGACGGAGGTTCCCGGGACGACCCGGGATTTTCTTGAAGAGGGTTTTGTGATTGATGGCATACCGCTTCGGCTTGTTGATACGGCTGGGTTATGTAAATCAGGTGATGTTGTTGAGTCCGAAGGGGTAAGGAGAGCCGAGGAAAAAATTCCTTCAGCCGATTTACTTTTGTGGGTTGTAGATAGTACCAAAAAGCTCGATGATCTTGATCTTTATGTATACAATAGGTGTGTTGGTGTTCCGACCTTTTTGATTTTAACCAAAACAGACCTTGTTGCAGAGTTTGGGGATTTGTCTTTTTGTAACTTTCCTATCTATCAGATTTCTTCTAAGACGGGGGTCGGGTTGGATGGGTTGCGCCGCGGCATCTCCTCTTTTTTTGTTGGGGATCAGATATCTGCGCCCGAAGCGGTTATGCTGACTGAGCGTCGCCATTATGAGGTTTTGCTCTTTTGTTTGGATTGCCTTCGCAGGGCATCAGAGTTGTTGGTTGATGGTTCTACTTTAGAGTTGTTGGCGTTCGAGATTCGAGAGGCTCTGGATTGCTTAGGAAAAATATCAGGCGAAACTTCAACAGAGTCTCTCCTTGATGACATCTTTTCCGGTTTTTGTATTGGCAAGTAAACGTTTCACGTGAAACATTGAGGGTGTGATGTGTGGTGAATAGCTATTCAAAAAATTATCAGGTTATTGTGGTTGGTGCTGGACATGCGGGATGTGAGGCGGCATTGGCTTCTGCACGAATGGGTTGTTCCACGCTGTTGTTGACTATTGGTCTTGACACGATTGCGCAAATGTCGTGTAACCCCTCGATTGGTGGTTTGGCAAAAGGACACCTGGTCCATGAAATTGATGCTATGGGTGGGGAGATGGGCTTGAATATTGACGCTACCGGAATACAATTTCGGAGGCTGAATACAAGAAAGGGGCCGGCAGTTCGTGCTGCTAGGGCGCAGGCTGACAGGATGGCCTATAGTGCACGAATGAAATATGTGATTGAGCAGGAGGAGTTGCTAGATCTTAAGCAGGGGATGGTTGATGATCTCCTGGTTGAAAAGGGTCGAGTTGTTGGCCTTGAAACGAGAGAAGGTATTGGTTTCTATGGTGAAGCGGTTGTTCTTACAACAGGAACCTTTATGCGTGGTTTGATTCATATTGGTCTGAATAATTATGCAGGTGGTCGTGCAGGAGAGCTCTCAGCTGAAGGTCTTTCTGGTTCGTTAAAAAGGCTTGGTTTTCGGATTGGTCGACTTAAAACTGGGACACCTGCACGGTTGTCGGCACGTTCAATTGATTTTTCCAAACTTGAGAGGCAGCCGGGAGACCAGCAGATAAAGCCATTTTCTTTTGTGACGGATAAGATTGAGAGGGAGCAGGTCGACTGCTTTGTTGCGGAAACAAATGAAAAAACCCACCAGATAATTCGTGAGAGTTTGGACAGGTCGCCACTTTATTCAGGGGTTATTGAGGGCGTGGGTCCCCGCTATTGCCCGTCGATAGAAGATAAGGTGGTTCGTTTCCCTGATAAAAATAGCCATCAATCATTTCTGGAGCCAGAAGGTATGCGTGGCAGTGAGATGTATCCGAGCGGTTTGTCGACATCTCTGCCGCCCGATGTGCAGTTGGCATATTTTCGTTCAATGGTGGGTTTTGAGCGGGTTGAGATAATGCGACCGGGATATGCAATTGAGTATGATTTTGTCGAGCCGATGCAATTGAGGGCAAGTTTAGAAACTAGGGCTGTTGCAGGGTTGTTTCATGCTGGTCAGATCAATGGAACCTCCGGTTACGAAGAAGCTGCCGGACAAGGTTTGTTGGCAGGAATCAATGCTGCCCGGAGGTGTCAGGGGAGGGATCCGGTGATAATTGGTCGGGATGAGGGTTATCTTGGGGTTATGGTTGATGATCTGGTGACCCAGCCTACAACAGATCCCTATCGGATGTTTACGTCACGTGCTGAGTATCGCTTATTACTGCGAGAAGATAATGCAGATCAACGACTGACAGAACTTGGCCGCAAGATTGGCCTGGTAGGTGATACCCGGTGGGAGAAATACCTGAAAAAACAGGAACAGGTTGTTGCTGCCAGTCAAATAATAAAAAATAAAAGTATAACTCCCTCTGATAGGCAAGTTGTAGAAGATCTGGATTTGGGTGAGTTGAAAAGTGGTGTCAGCTTAGAATTACTATTGAAGAGGCCAGAGATTAATATTGCTCAGCTTGAAGCTGTCTGCCCGGAGTTGAGTGAGTTTTCTCGACAGGCTCTTGAGCAGGTAGAGATTGCAGTTAAGTATGAGGGGTATATCAAGAGACAGCTGGAGCAGGTCGAAAGATTTCGTGAGCAAGAAGAAATCAAACTGCCCGCTGATATTGACTATATGAAAATTCCAAGCATATCAACTGAGGTGCGTGAAAAGCTGATTAATATTAAGCCGATAAGCCTTGGACAGGCGAGTAGGATTCAAGGGGTTACTCCTGCGGCTATCGCTGTTATCCACATATACCTGCGTAAACAAAACTATGCTTAACTACCTCACCGAGGGCTTGACACGAGCCAAAATAGAACTCCCTGAAGAGACGCTCGTCAGGGAGTTGCGATTTCTCGAAGAGTTGTTGCGCTGGAACAAGCGGGTTAACTTAACTTCTGTCCATGATTCTAACGAGGCCATTGAAAAGCACTTAATTGATTCATTGTTGGTGATGCCTTGTCTTGGGAGAATAAAAAGTATTTTGGATATGGGTTCCGGTGGTGGGTTGCCGGGGATTCCTTTGGCGATAGCTGAACCAGAAATTAAAGTTGATTCAATTGATAGTGTTGGCAAGAAGGTCCATTTTCAAAAACACATCAAGCGCCTATTGCAACTGGATAACTTTACAGTTGTGCAGT
This sequence comes from Desulfuromusa sp., assembly GCA_021647765.1. Lineage (GTDB taxonomy): Bacteria > Desulfobacterota > Desulfuromonadia > Desulfuromonadales > Geopsychrobacteraceae > Desulfuromusa. The sequence continues at coordinate 29,042 of JAKIUD010000025.1, forward strand.
CACGCGTTGAAGATCTGAATAGTGCTGGTTTAGGGGGGAAGTTGTATGATTTGATCATCTGTCGTGCTTTCACTTCGCTCGATACTTATATTGGTTTTGCTGCCCCCTGGTTAAAGTCGGGAGGACGGCTATTGGCTATGAAGGGTCCTGAAGGGTGCGATGAGATCATTGTAGCAAGAGAGACAATTCAGCGGCTAAAATTAAGCAATCCTTTAACTATCGAATATTCTCTCCCTTTTTCCGCTGCAAATAGACAAATTATAGTCATAAAAAAGCCAAAAGTTTGCATGTCTGATGACAATAGGGGCTGAATTTAGCTCTTGCATGTGATATCCTCACCGTTTGATTGTCAAGATTCCTTGCTGGTTATTTTGGTTAGCAGATTGAGTAATTAAAGGAGCATCATAAATGGCAAAGATAATCGCCATTGCAAATCAGAAAGGCGGGGTTGGTAAGACAACAACAGCTGTCAATCTGGCTGCGTCGTTGGCTGCCGCGGAAAAGAAAACCCTGTTGATAGATATGGATCCTCAGGCGAATGCTTGTAGTGGGCTTGGAATTGATAAAACTGAAGCAATATCAACTATTTACAATGTTTTGCTGGGAGAGGAAAAAGTTCATAATATCATCCAGAAAACCGCTTTGGAATGCCTTGATGTGTTGCCATCCAACACTGATCTAATTGGTGCAGAGATTGAGTTGATCGATACCCTTGATCGGGAAAAACAACTAAAATTTGCCCTCGAAGATCTCCTTCCTGAATATGAATATATGATTATTGATTGCCCCCCATCTCTGAGCTTGCTGACAGTCAATGCTCTTTCTGCCGCAAACTCAGTCCTGGTTCCCTTGCAGTGTGAGTTTTATGCGATGGAGGGGCTGGGTCAGTTGATGCAGACAATCGGGCTTGTTCAGCAGGAATTAAATCCAGAACTTGATATCAATGGGATATTGCTGACAATGTTTGATGGGCGCAACAATCTTTGCCATCAGGTCAGTGATGAAATACGAAGCCATTTTGGAGATAAGGTGTTCCGCACGGTTGTGCCACGAAATGTTCGATTATCAGAGGCTCCCAGTTATGGCCAACCAGTATTGACTTATGATATCGGTTCGCGGGGAGCGCAGGCGTATATGAATTTAACCAAAGAAGTTTTGGCAGGAGGGGCTTGTGGCTAAACTAAAACGACCAGCATTAGGTCGAGGGATTGGTGCCCTTTTGAATTCAGCAGCACAAGAGGGGGGAAAAAAATACTTTTCTTGTCCGATTGAAGATTTAAAACCACATAGCCGCCAACCACGCAAAACGTTTGACAATAGCAAAATGGCTGAATTGGTCGCATCCATTAAGGAAAAAGGGATTATTCAGCCCCTGGTTGTGCGCCGACAAGATGATTTCTATCAAATTATTGCTGGAGAGCGACGCTGGCGGGCAGCACAGAAAGCTGGTTTAGAACGTGTTCCTGTTGTTATTCAGGATGTTTCAGAAGATTGGGCTCTGGAAATTGCGCTGATAGAAAATATTCAGCGCGAAGATCTCAACCCTTTGGAAGAAGCGGGTGCTTACCGTTATCTGATGGACAGTTTTGATCTACTTCAGGAAGAGGTTGCAAGGCGGGTCGGGAAGGATCGCTCAACAGTTACCAATGCCTTAAGATTGTTGCGGCTGCCAGAAAAAGTTAAAACTGATTTAGTTTCTGGTCGATTAAGTATGGGACACGCACGTGCGTTATTGGCTCTGGAGCAGGAAGAGGACATTATTGAAGCGAGCATGGAAATCATCAGGAAAAAACTATCAGTCCGTGAAACTGAAGCCCTGATTAAAAAAATAAAAAATGTTTTTGCTGTAAAAACACCGAAAATAACGACGGAAAAATTGCTTGATCCCAACCAGCTGGCACTTGAAAGTGCCCTTGCTCAGCAATTGGGAACCCGGGTAAAATTGGTGTCAAGGGGTAAGGGGGGTCGGATAGAGATCAGTTATCATGATCAAGATGAACTGAGTCGGATCGTTGATTTGCTGGATATTTAAACGGTAAAACAAATGGAAAGTGGTGAGTCGAATGTTTGGTGGAAAAAAACAGGAGCGGAGTGCAATGAAAAAGCCGGTAGCGATAGATAAAGCGGATATTAAGGCATTTCTTGGGCCAGGGAGCCGTTTTGAGGGGAAACTGAGTTTTGATGAAATGGTGCGACTTGACGGGATTTTCTCTGGTGAAATTAACTCTACAGACACCTTGATTGTTGGAGAATCTGCCAAGATTGACGGAAGTATCAATGTTGGAGCCTTGATTCTTAGTGGTCAGTTTAAGGGGGATATTAAAGCGACAACAATGGTTGAATTGCGAGCTCCGGCACAAGTGACCGGAAGCATCGAGGTTCCATCGCTGAAGATCGACGAAAAGGTTGTGTTTAATGGTGAAATTAAGATGCCAGAAAACCAGCCCTTTGCGAGTACAAAACCTGCGGCTGAGAAAAAGAAATAGATTTATCCAAGCGTAATGTGTCCCAGAGGTATGAATTCGATACCAGACGCGCCCAGAAAGTCGTTAAAAAGCTGAATAGGGTTAGGAAACAGGGACTTGACATCTGTTGTTGAATTATGATAGCAATGCCGCTTCTTATTCAAACCCCCATATTATAAATCGATTGACTTGTATACTGTATACATCAAAAAGAGTCTTTCAGACAAAGAGGTGAGCTAGGTGATTAGCGTTGACTGGACACTGGGTCTACAGTTTCTGAACTTCATTATTCTTCTTCTTATTTTAAATAAGTTGCTCTATAAGCCATTAAGTAAAATTATGGCTCAGCGGCGCGAAAAAATAGAGGGTTCCTACGCTCGGGCTAAAGAGTTGGAGACGGGGATTGATGAAAAAATGCGGCTTTATCAGCAGCAGCTTAACGATGCAAAAATCTTTGCCAATGAAGAACGAAGTCAGTTAAGGAAGGGCGCAATTGAAGTGGAGGCAGCGTTACTGTCTGAGGCTCATAAAAAGGCTACAGCTCGACTACAGATGATCAAGGCGCAGGTTGCTGGTGAGGCTGAGGACGCAAGGAAGATCTTGCAGAGTGAGGCCAGGTCTTTAGCTGGACAGATTGCAACTAAAATTCTTGGCCGTGAATTGGCTTAAAGCGAAGAAGGGTTAAGTGTTATGCGCAATAAGGTCGCAACGGTTATTGTCTCACTCGTTCTGATTGGACTGTTTGGTGGAGTTGTTTTTGCCTCTGCTGAAGGGGGTCATCATGTTGCTAGTGGGGTTCTGTTAAAGGATTTTCTCTACCGGGTTCTCAATTTTGCAATTGTCGTTGCTATTCTCGCCTATTTTTTAACCAAACCGATTAAAAAAGTTTTCGCCGGGCGTCGGGAAGAAATCGAAAAAAACCTGGCTGAAGCTAAAAAAATCAAGGAAGAAGCAGAAGCTAAGTTTGCAGAATATGATCGTAAACTGGCTCAGGCAACCGAAGAAATCTCTGAGATCAGTGCTGCTATCCGCCGTGAAGGTGAAGCGGAAAAACAGAAAATTATTGAAAATGCCAAAGCAATGGCAATAAAAATTGAACAGGATGCTGAAAAGGCTGCTGAAATGGAGGTAGCCAAGGCACGGACTCTGCTACAACGGGAAGCCGTTCAGTTAGCAGTTGGTGTTGCAGAGGAACTGTTGAAGAAGAACTTCACCAAAGAAGATGATGCCCGTTTGATCGACGAGTATATGCAGAAGGTGGGAGAGTTACATTGAGTAACAGTGCGATTTCAATAAGATATGCCAAGGCATTGCTGAATATTGCTTCTGAAGAGGAGCGGGTTACACAGTATTCGGAAGAGTTAGCTGGTATTGCAGCGGTACTGAAAAGGGAAGATCTACTGCGGTTGCTGCTGGATAGTCCGACCTTTCCTTTGGCGAAGAAAAGCGCAATTATGCATGATATTGCGGACGTTCTTAAGTTGAGTAACGGGATGTGCAAGTTTTTGGATTTACTCCTTAAGAAGGATCGGATTGCATATTTATCGCAGATTGATATGAACTATCGCAAAATCTCAGAAGAGTTGTCAGGCGTTGTTCGAGCCAATATCAAGGCAGCAAATAAATTGACCAAGAAGCGCACAGATGAAATCAGGCAAGGTTTAGAAAAACAGACCGGGATGCAGGTTGTCCTGAGTGTTGAAACAGATAAATCATTGATTGGCGGCCTCCAGGCAGAGATCGGTGGTAAACTTTTTGATGGCAGTGTGAAAACCCAGCTGAAACGGATTGCAGATACATTAGCAAAGGGGTAACAAATTATTATGGAAATCAGAGCAGAAGAAATCAGCGCGATTATCAAGCGTCAGATCGAAGACTTCGGTCGCGAAGTTGAGGTCAGCGAAACCGGCACCATTATTTCGGTTGGTGATGGTATTGCCCGTATTCATGGTCTTGACAAGGCAATGTCTGGCGAACTCCTTGAATTCCCTGGTGGGACTATGGGGATGGTTCTGAATCTTGAGGAAGACAATGTTGGTGCTGCGATCCTTGGTGATTCAGAGCACATTAAAGAGGGAGATCTGGTCAAGCGAACCGAGCAAATTGTTCAGGTTCCGGTTGGTGATGCTCTGGTTGGTCGTGTTGTTAATGGTATCGGTATTCCGATTGATGGTAAGGGCGATATTGAGACAGAGACCTATAGTCAGGTGGAGATTAAGGCTCCGGGTATCGTTGCGCGTAAGTCGGTTCATGAACCAATGCAGACAGGGCTCAAAGCGATCGATGCTATGGTTCCGATCGGTCGTGGTCAACGAGAGCTGATTATCGGTGACCGGCAGACCGGGAAAACGGCCGTTGCAATAGATACAATTATCAACCAGAAAGGCAATGGTGTTATCTGTATTTACGTTGCTATCGGACAGAAGCGTTCTACCGTTGCTCAGGTTGTTGACAGGCTCCGTAAGCATGGCGCGATGGATTATACTATCGTTGTCGCAGCTACGGCGTCCGATCCGGCTCCACTCCAGTTTATCTCACCGTATACCGGTGTTACCATGGGAGAGTTCTTCCGTGATAGTGGCAAACATGCCCTGATTGTTTACGATGATCTCTCTAAACAAGCGGTTGCCTATCGTCAGCTTTCCCTGCTTCTACGCCGTCCACCAGGTCGTGAAGCTTTCCCCGGTGACGTTTTCTATTTGCACAGCCGGTTACTCGAGCGGGCTTGCAAGCTGAATGACGCTGAAGGCGCAGGTTCTTTGACTGCATTACCTATCATCGAAACTCAGGCGGGTGATGTATCTGCTTACATTCCGACCAACGTTATTTCGATTACTGACGGTCAGATTTTCCTTGAGACCGACCTCTTCTATTCTGGGGTACGTCCAGCAATCAATGTCGGGCTGTCGGTTTCACGGGTTGGTGGCTCTGCGCAGGTTAAGGCAATGAAGCAGGTTGCCGGGACTCTGCGCCTGGCACTAGCTCAGTATCGTGAAATGGCTGCTTTTGCCCAATTTGGTTCAGATCTTGATGCTGCAACTCAGGCACAGCTGAATCGTGGAGCGCGTCTGGTTGAGATTCTCAAACAGGGACAATACAAGCCGCTGCCAGTTGCTATTCAGGTTTTGGCCATCTATGCGGCAAATAATGGTTACGTTGATGATTATCCAACCACCGTTGTTTCAAAATATGAAGCTGAAATGATTGCGTTTATGGAAGCTCGACATACTGATATAATCAAAGATTTGACCGCGAAAAATGCTCTTGATGATGACCTGGAAGGTCGGGTCAAGTCTGCTCTTGAAGAATTTAATGGTCAGTTTGTAGCCTGATACGGTAAAGGTTTGGACAGATGCCAAGTCTGAAAGATATAAAAAAACGGATCGGCTCGGTAAAAAATACCCAGCAAATCACTAAGGCGATGAAGATGGTCGCTGCGGCCAAGCTGCGTCGAGCCCAAGAGGCTGCCGTTTCTGCTCGTCCATACGCAGAGAAGCTACAGGCGGTGATGTCAAACCTGGCGCAGCGTGAAGAAGCCGATGCTCATCCGCTGCTTAGTCAACGTGGTACCGGGCGCGCTTTAATCGTATTGATGACGGCTGATCGTGGGCTTTGCGGTGGTTTCAATGCGAACGTTTCAAAAGAGGCTGAGCGCTTCATCCGGGTTAACGAGCAGGGTTTCGATGCTATCGACCTGATGATTATTGGTCGGAAAGGTCGTGATTTTCTTAAAAATCGTGTCGGAGATAATATCACCAGGGTTCATGAGAATATTACAACTGAGGCAACCTATAAAACTGCACAACTGATTGCTCAGGACGTTGTTGCTGATTACAGCGAAGAGAAATATGACGCAGTTTATGTCCTCTACAACGCCTTCCAGAGTGCCATTGTTCATAATGTGACTCTGGAACAGGTGCTGCCGATTGAGCCGAAGGAGGCGGACGCAGATGCTGTAGACTCTGTCGACTATATCTATGAACCGGATAAAGGTGGCGTCCTTGCGGAGATCTTGCCGAAGATGGTTGAAGTACAGTTTTTCCGCGGTCTGCTGGAGTCAAAGGCCTCTGAGCACGGTGCCCGGATGTCTTCGATGGATAGTGCCAGCCGGAATGCTGCAGAGATGATCGATAAGCTGACGTTACAGTATAACCGTGCGCGTCAGGCGGCTATTACCAAAGAATTGATGGAAATTATCTCTGGTGCCGAATCGATTAAATAACAACAAAATTGCAGATATACAAAAGCTCATCCCAATGGGATAAGAAGGAAAGGTTTGGTTATGAACAAGGGTAAGGTCACACAGGTTATTGGTCCTGTCGTCGATGTGGAATTTGAACCGGGCAAGTTACCGGAAATTTTCCATGCTGTTAAGATCACCAATCCCTCTTTGGGGGATGATGAGCTGAACCTGGTTTGTGAGGTTGCACAGCATCTGGGTGAAAATACTGTTCGCACCATTGCTATGGATTCGACAGATGGTCTCGTTCGTGGTCAGGATGTAATAGATACTGGTGACCAGATCATGATGCCTGTTGGTGCTAAGACTCTTGGTCGAATCATGAACGTCATTGGTGAGCCGGTTGATGAAATGGGTCCTATTGGAGCTGACAAAGCTTGGAACATTCACCGACCGACACCTGAATTTGTTAATTTATCGACCAAAGTTGAAGCCTTTGAAACCGGGATCAAGGTTGTTGATTTACTAGCACCCTACTCTCGCGGCGGTAAAATTGGCCTGTTTGGTGGTGCCGGTGTTGGTAAGACCGTTCTGATCATGGAGCTGATAAATAATATTGCTCAGCAGCACGGTGGTTTTTCTGTTTTTGCCGGGGTAGGTGAGCGGACACGTGAGGGTAATGACCTCTGGGAAGAGATGAAAGAGTCGGGTGTCCTCGATAAGACAGCTCTCGTCTATGGTCAGATGAATGAGCCCCCTGGAGCACGTGCTCGAGTTGCTTTGTCTGCCTTGACAGTCGCCGAGTACTTCCGTGATGAAGAAGGCCAAGACGTTCTGTTATTTATTGATAATATTTTCCGCTTTACTCAGGCGGGTTCCGAGGTTTCTGCATTGCTCGGTCGGATTCCTTCAGCTGTTGGTTATCAGCCAACCCTCTCTACCGAAATGGGTGAGTTGCAGGAACGGATTGCCACCACAGATAAGGGATCCATTACTTCGGTACAGGCGATCTACGTTCCAGCTGATGACTTGACTGATCCGGCTCCGGCAACCGCATTTGCCCACCTGGATGCGACAACCGTACTCTCGCGTCAGATCGCTGAACTTGGTATCTATCCAGCAGTTGACCCTCTAGACTCGACCAGTCGGATTCTTGATCCGCAGGTTATTGGTGAAGAACACTACAAGGTTGCTCGTGACGTGCAGTTTGTTCTCCAGCGTTATAAGGACTTGCAGGATATCATTGCCATTCTTGGTATGGATGAACTCTCCGAAGAAGATAAGCTGGTTGTTGCTCGTGCCCGGAAAATCCAGCGTTTCCTCTCTCAGCCATTCCATGTTGCTGAAGTTTTTACCGGAGCACCGGGCAAATATGTTGAGTTGAAAGATACGATTAAGGGCTTTCAGGAAATTCTCGATGGCAAGCATGACAGTTTACCGGAGCAGGCTTTCTACCTTGTTGGTACTATTGAAGAAGCAATTGAAAAAGCCCAAAGTATGGCAGCTTAAACGACCACTTGGTCTAGCTTTAAGATAAAGGACAGTCGTGATGGCTGAAACATTAAAACTGGAAATGGTCACCCCGTATAAGCGGGTTCTCGCAGAAGAAGTTGATGAAGTTACTGCCCCTGGATTTGTTGGTGAGCTCGGTATTCTCCCCGGGCACACGCCATTATTGACAACTTTAAAGGTTGGTGAACTCTCTTATAAAAGAGGCAAAGAGACGTTTTATGTTGCTGTGAACTGGGGTTATCTTGATGTCGAACATGATACCGTCACGGTTCTGGTCGATACTGCAGAAAAGGCAGATGAAATCGATTTAGCTCGAGCTAAGGCTGCATTGGGGCGGGCGGAAGATGCTCTCAAAATGCTACCGCATGACGATAAAAAATATATGATCATGGAAGCTGCTTTGCAGAGAGCTCTGGTTCGAATTCGGGTAGCAGGCGAACGTTAACGTATTGAAATTGAATACAACAGCAGTTATTAAAGGACACCTCGTTATAGGGGTGTCCTTTTTTCATATCAACAAAAACAGGGATTACGTTATTTAAATAAGTTGACTTTCCGCTTATAGTAAGATTAATTAACAGATCAGGTGCGTTTGTACACATATATTATGTGCTGCTTTTGCGGTTAGGAGAGATATGGCAAACCAACGGACATCTTCAAAGTTTACCTGTCTTACTATTGCTCTGGGCTATTTCGTCGTTAGCGGTTTATGGACTCTCTTCTCCAATAAACTTTTTGCTGTGCTCTTAAATCAACCTTCTCTCGCAGAACAATGTGTTGGCCCTGGCCATTGGTTTTTTATCGCTTTTTCAACCGGTATGCTCTATTGGCTCCTGACGTATTGGGAGGCTGCAATCGCGGTGTCTCACGAGTCCTTGCGCAAGGTTAACCGTGAACTCAGAAGTTTCAGCGAATGTACCAAAGAAATAACCAAGGCTAATAATGAGCTAGAGCTGATAGAGGGTATTTGTCGGATCTGTGTAGAGGTTGGTGGCCATAAAATGGCTTGGGTGGCTTTTGCAGAGGATAATCCAGAGAAAGATTTACGCCCAGTGGCACATTGGGGGTCAGATGGTTGTTATTTAGAGACGTTGAATGCCAGCTGGGCCGACACGGAGCGTGGCCATGGTCCAGCGGGAACCAGTATTCGAACCGGAAAAATAATTGTATTTCATAATATCTTAACCAATCCTTTATTTCGTCCCTGGCGGGATGCGGCAGAGGAACGTGGCTATACGTCCTGTATTGCATTGCCTCTGGTTATTGATGGAAAAGCTTTTGGTAGTTTGGTGATCTTTGATGAAAAGCCCCACGCCTTTGACGTAGAGGAAGCAGAACTATTAGAGGAATTAGCGGGAGATCTGTCTTACGGGATTATAACCGTGCGTTTAAAAGCAGAACGCATGCGCGGGAAAGAAGAACGTTTGATGTTGGCAACCGTGATGGATCAGACCTCAGATGGGGTTATTGTCTTTGATTCAAGGGGGGTTATTCAGTATGTTAATCCCAGCTTTGTTAGTCTCTGTGGCGTTCCTGCAGATGAAAGCATCGGGGTCAGTATTCATGAATTTGAATGCTCCCAGCGTAACCAGGTTTTTTATCATGCTATTCTTGAGGTTTTCGCAAATAAAGAAGCCAAGGCTGGCCATTTTCTCAATAAAAAGAGGGATGGCACCGAATATGATATTGATGCGCGGATTTCCCCTGTCTTTAGTGCTTCTGGTGAGGTGCTTCACTATGTTGCGACCATTCGCGATGTCAGTGAGGCTGCCGGGTTGCAACATCAGCTTCGGCAGGCTCAAAAAATGGAGGCGCTGGCAACGTTATCGGGGGGCATCGCCCATGATTTTAATAATATTCTTGCCATCATCATTACCAATGTGGAGATGACCCTTGAAGATATCGCGCCAGACAGCCCATTGTATGGTTCCTTGGAGTTGGTTCTTAGAGCCGGTTTAAGGGGGAAAAGTCTGGTTAAACAGTTTATGACCATCAGTCGTCAGAGTGAACAACCAGAAAAGATAATTCAAATTGGGGAGATTATTGAAGAGTGCTATTCCTTGTTACGCTCAACTTTGCCGACCACGATTGAATTGCGTAAGAGTATTGATACAGAATCAGGACTTATTGCCGCAGATCCAACCCAAATCAATCAGGTTATTATGAATCTCTGTACCAATGCCGGTCATGCGATGAGTGAAAAAGGTGGCACTTTAGACATCAACCTGAGTGATGTCAGTTTAACGGCAGATGATATGGCTCGCTATCCTGGGTTGAAACCGGGGGAATATATTAAGTTGATCGTGGCAGATACCGGGCATGGCATGTCTCGGGATGTTCTTGACCGGATATTTGATCCGTTTTACACAACCAAGGAACAGGGAAAAGGAACTGGACTGGGCCTTGCGATTGTCCATGGAATTATTAAAAATCACCGCGGCCATATTTCGGTCAATAGTGTTTTGAATGTTGGTACGACCTTCGTAATTCTACTCCCCCGGGTTGACGGATCACAAAAGGGGGTAGAAAAAACCGCAGTCTCTAAACAAATTGAGGGGAAGGGACATCTTCTGTTTGTTGATGATGAAGTCGATTACGTTGCCGGGATGAAAATAGGACTGGAGCGATTGGGCTATTTGGTCACAGCAGAAACGGATTGTCGCAAAACTCTGGAGCTGTTTCGTCAGAATCCGGACGCTTTTGATATGTTGATTACCGATCAAACGATGCCGCACATGACCGGGGTGATGTTGGCACAGGAAATCCTGAACATCCGCCCCGATCTGCCAATTATTCTCTGTTCTGGTTCTTCTCCGGAAAGTGATACGGCAGTGAGCCCAGCTAAAGCAAAAGCAGCTGGAATTAGTGAGGTATTGATGAAACCGGTAGAAAGAAGCGAAATTAATCGTGTGATACAGCGATTAATGGCAACGGAATTGGATTAATCCTCAGCGGGGAAAAGATGGCAAAGATACTGATTGTAGATGATGAAGAGATGATGTGTGCCACCCTTTCAACATTGGTTGAGCGCAAAAAACACACGGCAACCAGTGCCATGACTTTAAAAGAAGGAATTGACCTTGCTGCTAAGGGCGATTTTGATGTGGTCTTTCTCGATGTAAAAATGCCCGATGGCAATGGATTAGATGCTTTACCAACAATAGAAGCAAGTCCATCAAATCCGGAAGTCATCATTATGACAGGTTTTGGTGATCCTAATGGTGCAGAATTAGCTATAAAGTGCGGCGCCTGGGATTATATTGAAAAAGGGTTTTCCATTAAAGAGATAACACTTTCCCTTGATAGAGCGTTGCAATACCGAAAGGAAAAACAGGAGGCAACCCTTAAACGTAAACCGGTTCAGCTGAAGAGGGAGAATATCATTGGCAGTAGTCCGGCATTAAATAGCTGCCTGGATCTGGTGGCACAAGCTGCCGAGAGTGATGCGAATATTTTTATTACGGGTGAGACGGGAACAGGAAAGGAATTATTTGCTCGGGCGATCTATGAGAATAGTCTGCGCAGTCAAGAAGATTTTGTTGTGGTCGATTGTACCTCTTTGCCAGAAACGCTGGTCGAAAGCCTGTTATTCGGCCACGAAAGGGGATCTTTCACTGGTGCTGACCGAGCCCAGAATGGTTTAGTTCGGCAGGCCGACAAGGGGACTCTTTTCCTTGATGAGGTTGGTGAATTACCGATGACGTTGCAGAAATCGTTTCTTCGGGTTCTTCAGGAACACCGATTTCGACCAGTCGGAGCGAATAAAGAGGTTGAAAGTGATTTTCGTTTGATTGCGGCAACCAACCGGGATCTGGATGCCATGGTGGAAAACGGTGAATTTCGCAGCGACCTGTTATTCCGACTCCGTACCTTCATCATCGAATTGCCCCCTCTACGGGAGCGGCGTGAAGATATCAAGGAATTAGCCAGGTATCATATTGATAAATTTTGTAATCAGTACGATTTGCCTTCAAAAGGCTTTTCTCCCGATTTTTTGGAAACACTGATTAGCTATCCGTGGCCTGGAAACGTACGAGAATTTGTTAATACCCTGGAGAGAAGCCTGACCACGGCACGGTTTGATCAAACTCTCTATCCTAAACATCTTCCCAGTCATATCCGGGTACATGTCCGGCGAGCTGAAATGGAGGCAGGTACGAGTATCGTAACGGGTGAAACTGGCCAGAGTTTACCAAAGTTGCAGGAATATCGCGATACCATCTACGCTCAAGCGGAAAAAGATTATCTTCAGCAGCTAATGGAGAAGACTCGGAATAATATTTCGGAAGCCTGTCGCATCTCCGGACTCTCCCAATCCAGACTCTACGCATTACTGAAAAAAAATGCGGTTGCAAGAACAAATTAAGCTTATATGGAGGGCACCTTTTGGGGATTTGTGAAAAAACCCGCTAAATTTGGCACGTACAATGCTTTAAAATGTTCTGGGTGGAAAGATATTGTAGCTAAGGAATAATTACAGAAGGGCTGTCGGACTATGACATCTACGCAGAAGTTGAAACTGTCAGATTTGAAACCATTTCTGGATCACCTCACCGCTCTAGATTCTCCTGACCTGTTATTTAAGTTAATTAAGGAATTGACGATAGCAGTTGATTTGCCTGAGGTTGACGAAAAAGAATTAATTTTAAGTTTTTCTGACCATACTTTAAAAATCAGCAGGAAGCAAAGTGTTGAAGAAACCCCTATTCATAATGCCCCCGGAAGTATTATTGCAGAGGATTCTAAGACAAAAGTCGCATTGGGTATCGTTGTCAGGATGGCAACAACGGATGATCCGGTTGTGATATGTGGTGAAAGTGGAACCGGTAAAGATCTCTTTGCGCGAACGATTCATCAACAGAGTCCACGCCGGACGGAACCCTTTGTCTCTCTTCACTGTGGAACGATTGGTGAAAAAGAGACTAAACAGCGGATTATAACTGCTCTGGTCGAGGTTGGTACCGGGACATTGTTTTTGGATAACATTCAAAATCTGGATATGGACTCACAGAAAATATTACGAAAAATTATCCATAATCCTGTAGAACAGAAATATTTTAGATTGATCACTGCAACAAATGTGGACTTGGACGAACAGGTGCGAAAAGGGGGGTTTTCTGCGGAACTTTTGGCTATTTTAAGCGGTTGTTATATCGAGTTGTTGCCATTGGAAGAGCGAAAAGAAGATATTGGAGCTTTGCTGACTTATTATATTGACCAACTCTGCCGCAGTCGTGGTATGGAGGTCAAATGCCTTTCGCCTGAATTGCTACGGATTCTAGAAGCCTACCACTGGCCGGGTAATGTTCGTGAGCTAGTCAATACGGTGAAACAGTTGCTGATTACGGCGCAAGAAAAAAAGACCCTGTTTGCCAAAGATCTTCCTGCACATATTCGTATTAAGGCAATAGAATCTTTAGCTGCAGATAAAAAAGGATTATGACTTTCATTTTGTGTTGCAGAAAATACCGACGGCTTAATTTGCCAGGAAGAAACCAGTACCTTGTTACTATCCGCAACGTCTGACCGACCTGAATGGCGCAAGTATAGGAAATGTCCAGCAAAAACGGGACGGTTCTCGCATGTGGGCTGTCCCAGGTGTTGATTGCCACATTGTTTTGACAAGCATTCCGTGATTATTTGGTACAGTTCGCAATATTTTCATATTTAATGGTCTTTTGATGATCGGGGACAATTTGCATTGCCCCCGAAGTTCTTCAGAAAGG
>JAKIUD010000026.1 GCA_021647765.1 Desulfuromusa sp.
GTCTAAACCGATAGTGGTAATCTTCATGGTGGTCTCCTCTCGTTTCTGTTGATGGAATGATTGATTACCATCATGGCGCATTGACGCCGATGAGTGAAGCGGGGGAGACCATCTCATCGAGTTTACTACGGTATTGCTTAAACTTGCGCCATTCTGGACATCCCCCTATTAAAATCAACGAGAAAAAGTAGGCTGCTCCCCGGATGAAACTTGTTAGAATGTCAAACTTGACAACCCTACTGCCGATTGATAAAGTTGACAACATCTTGTCATAAAAGTAAAAGGAGATGTTATGCAGGCAATTTTATATTCCCAAGCTCGGAACAATCTGCGGCAGATCATCAATAAGGTTTGTGACGACTACGATGAAGTGATCATCACAACCAAAGATGATAAGACCGCTATTTTGATTTCGTATGAAGAATACAGAGCGATGAAAGAAACGATGTATTTGCTTTCATCGCAAAATAATCGAGATAAACTCATCCGTTCGATTGATGAAATTGAAAATTCCAGAATTATACAAAAAGATATCGAGTTATGATCATCGGGTTTTCGAGTGAAGGCTGGAAAGACTATCTCTATTGGCAAACCAACGACAGGAAGATCTTAAAACGGATCAACTCACTTATCACTGATATCAGCAGAAACCCGTTCGACTCCGACGGTCTGGGCAAACCTGAACGATTAAAAGAAAATCTGACCGGCTATTATTCAAGAAGGATCACTGCTGAACATCGCCTTGTATACAAAATCATAGACGACCTACTCATTGTTGCCCAATGTAGATTTCATTATTGATACAGCAAGCGAAGGTAACTAGGGACATCCCCGAATGGCACTAAGTTTAAGAAATTTTCCCAGCAAAACGGGGCTGTCCCAGGCTTTTGCGGTGCGAACCACCGTGGTTCTTCGTGGCTCGTAAACTCTTGGGACAGCCCCCGATGAACCTGGGGACAGTCCCGAGTTTACTACGGTATTGCTTAAACTTGCGCCATTCGTAGAAACTAGGAAACTAGGGACATTCTATATCACCTCTGTCAATGAAAAAGTAATTCTTTTACAAATCAGCAGCTTACTGATTTGAGCTATTTCCGAACACACGTCTCCTGCTGTTTCTGGCTCTGGCGTTGTCTCACGTCTTGGCGAATCTTGGGTCTAATCGTTACAAGTATCCGACATTCCTTGTCCGCAATGGGAGCAAGGTCGTCCCAGCATTCCTTATCCAAACTTCAAGATTCCAGTGAGAGGCTCATGTTTGTCCCGCCCGAGGTCTCTGCCTCAACGTTGTTGCTCGAGCTCTTCTCGCCACCGACTATTTCAGAACTGGTTGATCACGTTCTGAAATGGTCAGAATCGTAAGGTTCGTTGCGTTTCATCAGTGTCCAGGCAACAATCAACATCTTTGCTGCCAGTTTAACCCGCATTTTCAGTTTTATGCCACGCTCCAGCTCTCTCCCTTTGAGCATATTGGTGAAATAACTGCGAATCTTGGCATCACTATAGCTGGCGATTTGTGCTGCCTGTACCAGAGCATAACGCAAGCCCCGCCTTTCCCTGCTTGGAGATGACTGGAATAGCGGCATTGCTGGTTTTTCCACTGCGTGATGCACTTAAATCAAGTCCGGCTAAGCGCAATATCTGTTTGCGACTGGTAAACCGACCGGCATCACTAATGGCAGCCAAAGTCATCGCGGAAATAATGGGATCGAAACCGGGAATCGTCAGTAAGCACGCATAGGCCGATGATTTTTCTCCGACATCTTTGAGCCTCTTTTCCAATTCCCGCTTAATTGTTCTGGTTTGGCGTAACTGCTCCACCAGCATTCGACCTTCCCATGCCGCTGATTCCGGGAGAGCACAACCAATGGATTCCCTGCTTGCCTCCCAGATGGAGCGTAATCTGTTTTCCTGCACGACATACCGCTTCTGCATTTGGTATTGTTGTCTGAATTCTGCCAATGACAGCTTGGCAATATGTGCGGGGTTAAAGTCATTAGCAATAATATCGAGAACCAGACCATCAGCCCCACTCTGAGGCATTTGTTTGTCGAGCTCCGGGAAATACTGTGCTAAAAGATTATTGCAGATCCGCATCCGCAGACCATGTTCCTGCTTTTTCAGCTTTGTCCGATAGGTGATGAGGCTCCGCAATTCCAGCACATCATTTTCGGCAAGATCGTAAAACTGGCAGCGGCTTTGCCCAACCAGATCGGCAATGTTAGCCGGATCTTTGGTATCGTTTTTATCCCAACGCCCATCAAGTAAAGCCCGATTGTTTTTGGCAGCAACGTTAGAGACATAAACGACTTGTTCACCATGAGACGAAGCAGATATTCTGCCAGCGGTTTATGGTACGAAGCTGTTGGTTCCAGGCCATAAACACAGCGGCTCAGGTTGTTTTGAACCTGTAGATCTGATGCCAGAGATCGGAGGCCACTAAAACCTTGAATGCCGTTATCAAAGATCAATCTCTTCTTGAGAGTTCTTCCGTTTGCGGTGCCAAAAAAAGCATAGTGTTTCTCTTTAGCAATATCGACACCCACAACCAGTATTGATTCATTGCCACGAATAGTACTGCGTAATTCTCTGAATTGTTGTAAACGATCCATTTCTGCCTCCCTTAGCGGTATCAAATTTCACTCAAATTGATAACAAGAAATAGAGACAAAAACAGTCTGTTAAAATCATTATTTTGCTTGTATTTTCCGGAAAAAAAGCCTATTAAGTTACTAATATGATTAATATATAACGTTGTTGTTATTGTGAATAGAAGTAAAAGGGGAAATACTTATTTTACAACTCAATGGTCGCACTAAGTATCTTGCTGCGAATGGCAGGATGTAGAGCGTTAGGAGTTGTCATATCCACCTGTCTCCCAAGGAGATCCTCAAGATCCTTAAGTAAGCCGCCGAGGGCAAAAGCAGACTTTCCTTTTTCCATTTCAACCAAAAAATCAACATCACTGGATGCCGTTGCTTGATTTGTCGCCATCGAACCAAAGACTTTGATACATTTGACACCACGCAGTCTTGCCAGTTCGAGGATTTGGTTTCGATGAGTTTCAATGAGTTGATCCATAATCCTGCTCTCCAATTTTGACTCCATGTAGCACAATATCATAAAGCCCCTCTGACCCTCAAGGAGAAGGGATCAAAGGGTTTTGAAGACGAAGGAATCTGGACTCCCTTGATAGAAGCGTAAGCCTGAAGTTTACGGATGACCTCCTTGCAACCTCCGTCGGCATCCAATATAAGACTGAAAAATGCTCAGAAGGTGTTTTCTTTGGAAAACAATCGTCAGCGACTCATCTTGCCGGCTTGCTCAGGCTTAAGAAGCGAACGGGGGATAAAATTTTCAAAGAACTCGCCGATCTGCTTGAACGATTTTTGTTTCAGCAAAGCCATCTCTTTTACAAGTTTTTGCTGTGCAGATTGCGGCTTTTGACGGAGTGTTTGCGGGTGAAATTCTGGGAACATTGGCGTTGTATTTTTCATGTGCTATTATGTCATTTTTAGTCAATATTTTCAGCTACTTTCTCATGCAAAATTGCTTAAACTAGCGCCATTCAAGATACTCCTCATATTCTGGATTAATAATGGCTCAATTTGAATTACAATCTGACTATCAGCCCTGTGGCGACCAGCCACAGGCAATTAAGGAACTGGTCGAAGGTCTCGATCGCGGCGATCGCCATCAGGTTTTGCTTGGGGTCACCGGTTCGGGCAAAACCTTCACTATGGCCAATGTGATCAATCAACTACAACGTCCCACCCTGGTACTGGCACATAATAAAACCCTGGCGGCACAGCTCTATAGTGAATTCAAGGAGCTGTTTCCAAACAATGCCGTCGAATATTTTGTCAGCTACTACGATTATTACCAGCCCGAAGCTTACGTTCCATCGACCGATACCTTTATTGATAAAGACAGTTCAATCAATGAAGAAATTGATAAATTGCGCCACAGTGCCACCCGCTCACTTTTATCCCGCAAGGACGTGCTGATTGTTGCTTCTGTCAGCTGTATCTATGGCCTTGGCTCACCAGAGGCTTACTATGGGATGCTGGTAAATCTGCAAACTGGGATGGAACTCGACCGCAACAAGTTTCTCCATAACCTGATCGAAATTCAGTACGAACGTAACGATATCGATTTTCATCGCGGGACTTTCCGGGTGCGTGGTGACAGTGTTGAAATCTTCCCTGCCTATGAAGAAAAACGGGCTCTGCGAATTGAGTTTTTTGGTGATGAAATTGAAGCTATCAGTGAAATTGATCCTCTGCGCGGCAAGGTGATCGATCGCCTCGACCGCACCGCCATTTTCCCCGCCAGTCATTATGTGGCAACCAAACCGACGTTGAAACGGGCTATCGGCGAAATCCAGGATGAACTCCAGCAGCGGATTCAGTACTTCCAGGAACGTAACATGCTGCTAGAAGCTCAACGAATCGAACAACGAACCTTGTTTGATATCGAGATGATCGAAGAAATGGGATATTGTCAGGGGATTGAAAATTACTCCCGCTTTCTCGATCGGCGCCAGGTCGGTGAGCCGCCATCGACCCTGTTTTCTTACCTGCCCGACAATGCCTTGATGTTCATTGACGAAAGCCACGTCAGTGTCAGCCAGGTTGGAGGGATGTATCGTGGCGACCGTTCACGCAAGGAGACTCTGGTCAACTATGGCTTTCGTCTCCCTTCTGCACTCGACAACCGCCCGCTGATGTTCGAAGAATTTGTCGAACGCCAACCTCAGACGGTCTATGTCTCTGCCACTCCCGCCGATTATGAGATGGAAAAAGCTCACGGTGTTTTTGTCGAACAGGTGATCCGACCAACGGGTCTAGTTGATCCGCCGATTGAAATCCGCCCAGCAACTGAACAGGTGGATGACCTGATTGAAGAAATCCGCATCACCGTCAAAAACAATGCACGGGTACTGGTCACCACATTGACCAAACGGATGGCTGAAGACCTCACCAGTTACTTGCAGGAATTGAATATCCGAGTCAACTACCTCCATTCCGATATTGATACCCTTGAACGGGTACAGATTATTCGTGCCCTGCGCGAAGGTGAATTTGACGTGCTGGTCGGCATCAATCTCCTCCGCGAGGGGCTGGATATTCCAGAAGTAGCATTGGTCACCATCCTCGATGCCGACAAGGAGGGTTTCCTCCGCTCCGCCCGTTCGCTGATTCAGACCTGTGGTCGTACGGCTCGAAATGTTGACGGACGGGTAATCATGTATGCCGACAAGGTCACTAAGTCGATGCAAGCCTGTATTGATGAGACAGAACGTCGCCGCAGCAAACAATTAGCCCACAATGAAAAATATGCCATTACCCCACAATCGATCAAGAAGTCGCTAGGCTCAGTTCTTGACTATCTTGCAGCAAAAGATGATGGCAAGATGGCGTTAGTCGCAGAAGCTATGGCAGAATACCGTAGCCCGGAGGAGCTGAAAAAAAAGATCGCAGAACTCAAAAAGGGGATGCTTGGTGCTGCAGCCGATCTTGATTTTGAAAAAGCGGCAGAAATGCGTGATCAGATGCTGATGTTGGAGAAACGGGAGTTGGCATTACGCTGATGGAAATTTATTTCCCCCTCACCCCGACCCTCTCCCACAAGGGGAGAGGGAGACAATCCTGAAGTAATCGGTATCGGGGTTGTTTGTTCTACCCACCTCCCTTTATGGGAGGGGCTGGGGGAGGGTAAAAGTGAATAATATTCACAAAAGGAATTGATATGCCAATCTCATTTTATCAAGCTCGCCAGCAGATACTCGACACCGTCCCCACCCTTGCGATCGAAACAGTTCCTCTTCTTGAGGCCACAAGGCGAGCTATTGCTGAAGATGTCATCGCCGACCAACCTCTACCCGCATTTAATAACTCAGCGATGGATGGCTATGCGGTCCGCGTGGAAGATTGTGTCATAGGAGCGACTCTCCCGGTGGTGGGATACCTTCCTGCGGGAGAAACATCGACCGACTCAGTCAAACCGGGAACAGTCGTTAAAATCATGACAGGAGCTCCCATCCCACCAGGAGCCGATGCAGTGATTCCCTTTGAGAACTGTAAGGCTGAACAAGATCAAATTACCATTCAGCAAACGGTGAAAAAAGGTGATCATATTCGTTGGATCGGAGAGGATATCCGCCCAGGGGATCGAATCATCCCTGCGGGAACTCTGCTTCGTCCAGCAGAAGTCAGCTTACTGGCTTCATTTCGACAATCATCCATTCCAGTTCACCTTCGCGTCCGCGTTGCCATTCTCGCGACCGGAGATGAGCTACAGGAAATTGATGAGCCTCACTTTAGTCGTGGGATCGTCAACAGTAATTCCTGGGCACTGGCAGCAGCAGTGCGGGAAATTGGTGCCACTCCGTTAGTTCTGGGGATTGCCCGCGACAATCTGTCCAGCCTGCATGAAAAAATCAAAGAGGGGCTGCAAGCCGATGTCCTGATGACTTCCGCTGGAGTCTCTGCCGGAGATCGTGATCTGGTTCGCAAAGTTCTAGAAGAATTCGGTACTAAAGAAATTTTCTGGAAAATAAAAATCAAACCGGGACATCCAACCGCCTTTGGGATGCACAATAATACACCAGTTTTTTCACTCCCCGGCAATCCGGTATCGACACTGCTGACTTTCGAGGAATTTGTTCGACCCGCCCTGCTGAAAATGATGGGGCATCACACTGTCCTTAGAACCCTCCACCGTGCCACCTTGAGCGAACCGATCAAGAAAAAAGCCGGGCGATTACAAATCTTGCGCGTCGCCATCCAAATCAACCAGGAAGGTAAAATGATGGTCAGGAGTGCAGGCGATCAGAATACCGGTATTTTGCGCACCCTGGTTGATGCGCAGGGAATTGCCCTGCTGGCAGCGGAGCGGGATTTTTTTGCCGCTGGCGAACAAATTGACATCCACCTTCTCGGAGCATCAACCGCGTTGGGATATTGAATTTCTGCTAAAAAATTGATTGAAGAAAGTGCTCAATAAACGTAGAATCCCGACAGTTAATTTTCGGAGGTAGTTAGTTCGCTGGTGCGGCTCACGGTCTTCAAAACCGATGCGGGGCGTATCCCGTCCCTGGTGAGTTCGATTCTCATCTACCTCCGCCAATCCAGATAGTCAGTCCTGTTTTAGAGCTGGCTCTTTTTTGGGGAAGATAAAAAACAAAGTGGAGTCTGCTCAGGACTGAATACCGCAAACTTGAATTGTTCGCATCTTTTGCCCCGAAATTTTTAACCCAGTTTTTTCCTTGTAACCGACCCTTTCACATGGGCATATGGCGACCAAGCTGGTCATTTCAACACAAAATACTGGGGATATAAATGCAGCGCAGACCTCACCATCTCATAGGTCTTTGATATTCCACTGATTCCAGATCTATTAAAAGATGGAGTGACTTTTGCATGTGCTCTTAGGGATTATCTTCAATCCCGCAAACGCATGATTATTTGATATTATATTATAGCTGGAGAACGACTCCCCAGCGACATGATGTGAACAATTTTATCTGGAGGTAACATGAAACAATACGGCAAATTCTATCGAGGTATTCTCCCCATTTTTTTCTTCAGTATCTTACTTCTCAGCAGTAGTGCGGCTGCTGAATCCACTCTATCAGTAAAAGATTGTAATAAATGCCATGAAGTCCAACCACGTGAGATCGATACCGCCGGCGCAGCTCATGAAAGTCAGATAAACTGTCTTGATTGTCATACAGGACATCGCCCAATGAGTGAGAACAATATCCCTGCCTGTAGCCAATGCCACGAAGGGAGCGAACACTACTCTCTGAACAACTGCACGAGCTGTCATAACCCGCACCAGCCGCTGAATGTCGTCCTCACCGGGGAACTTAAAGCGGAGTGTCTGACGTGTCATACCGAACAGAATGAACAGATGTTGGCAAATCCGAGTCAACACGGTGAAATGGCCTGTAACTTCTGTCATGCTGATAAACATGGTGTGATCCCGGCCTGTACTGAGTGTCACGAACCGCATTCTGCAGAAATGGTACAAACCGATTGTGCTGTTTGTCACGCAGCTCACCAACCAACGGTTCTGGAATATCCCGATACAACGCCTAATTTGTTATGTGCCGCATGTCATGAGACCGCTTATGGACAGTTACTGGCAACCAACACCAAACATAAAGCTGTCGGCTGTGTGGAATGTCATGCTGACAAACACAAAACCGTACCTCAGTGTAGTGACTGTCATGGGACTCCGCATGCGGCAGGGATTCACGCCAAATTCCCAGAGTGTGGAAGTTGCCATAATACCGCTCACGATCTGAATAATCTGAAAAATGACTAAAATGAGATTCTTTATTCCTTTACTTAGCGTAGTTTTACTCCTCGGCTCTTTTGGAACGGCTTTATCCGCTCCAAAAGAGCTGGTTGTGCCGCAGGAACATCTGCCAAAACAGAATGCGGCACTGTATGCAGCTGATCCTCAGCCGTTGACTCTGGAGCAGTGCGGACAATGTCATCCGAAGCATTTTTCTGATGTCAAACAGACAGGTGGAAAACACCAGTTTGATTGCCGCGAATGCCATACAGTGTTTCACGCATACAATCCCCGCAAAGATAACTACGCGACACTCATGCCGAAATGTGAAACCTGCCACACGTTAGTGCATGGAAAAAAACATTCACAATGCGAGTCTTGTCACCAAAACCCGCATGCGGCTCAACAGAGTCCAGCGCTGGAACTACTGGAAAAAATATGTTCCGACTGCCATAAGAACCAGAGAGATCAGTTAGTGGATCTTCCAAGTCGGCATACTGATTTATCCTGTAGCAACTGTCATCACACTCAGCACGGCTATATTCCATCGTGTAATGAGTGCCACCAACCACATTTTGATACGCAAACTTTTTCCAGCTGCTCCACTTGTCACGCTGTTCACCAACCACTTGCTATCAGTTTTAATGATAATATTGAACTGCAGACTTGCGATGCATGTCATAGTGATATTTTTACGAAATGGCAGAGAACCCCCAGCA
The DNA here is from genome assembly GCA_021647765.1 of Desulfuromusa sp. Taxonomy (GTDB): domain Bacteria; phylum Desulfobacterota; class Desulfuromonadia; order Desulfuromonadales; family Geopsychrobacteraceae; genus Desulfuromusa. Next base: position 9,027 of record JAKIUD010000026.1, read on the forward strand.
AGCATGGAGACGTCAGCTGCTCGTCATGTCACCGAGCTCACAAACAAATACCGCAGTGCTTAGACTGTCACACAACACCGACTTCACACAGTAAGAAACTATTGGAAAAATTCCCCAGATGTCTGGACTGCCATCTGGATGTTCATGATCTACCAGTCAAAAACTAAGCAGATTCACCAGGGTGCTTGTGAAGAAATTTATTGGTCAAACAATACTTGCTGTTTTTCTGCTCGGCTGCACTGTCACTCCCAATTGGGGGGCAGATAGTGCGGCCGCTGCAGAAAAACCACTTGACCGCGAATTTTGCCGCAAATGTCATACCAAGGAAATTGATGATATTGAAACTAAAGGGATGGCGCATAAAACAGAGATTGATTGTGTTGATTGCCATGCCGGGCACAAACCAAAATCTTTTGAAAACATTCCACGCTGCAGTCTCTGCCACTCTGACGCACCGCACTATAATCAATTACAATGCTTGAACTGTCATCGGAATCCACATCGGCCACTCGAGATCAAGTTCCCGAAAAAAGCCTATGCCGAATGTCTGACCTGCCATGAAACTCAAGGAGAGGAGTTACAACAGTTCCCGAGCTATCACAGCACGCTGGCCTGCACCGATTGTCATCATCAACATAAGGATCTGCCTGAGTGCACGTCCTGTCATCAATCACATGATCCTACCATGGCAGAGGAAACTTGTCAGACCTGCCATGCCCCGCATAAACCGCTTCAAATAGCCTATAGCGATGATACTCCGACATCTTTCTGCTCACCCTGCCATGCAGAAGCAACAGGTCTTCTGGAAAAAACCCAGAGCAAACATGGACAACTGAGCTGCGCTGAATGCCATATGAATCAACATGGAACCATACCGGCATGTGAGGAGTGTCACGGCAAACCGCATGCCCCTGGAATCCACAATAAATTTTCCAGCTGTGGAGAATGCCATGGCACAGCTCACCAGCTAAATTGAAACCCCTGACTCAAGTTTCAAATAGTTAAAGTTAAGCCTGGATCTGTGAGTAAAACGTGGATGAAGAGTGTAAGTGCTTGGATTGAATAAGTTATTCAAAAAATCTTAGCCCCACTCAAAGGTTCGGCGGCGATTTTTTGGACACTTAGGCAATTCAATGGCTTGCGCTATTCGCCGCGGCTTACTCACGGATCCAGGTTAAGATTAGAGAGAGCGTCGAACTGGGATTTATGCACCAAAAAAGCTGTTTCATAGTCAAATATACATAATGTGAGCCTCTTGCAAAAATCGTCATCCTCGTAAAAGCGGGGATCCAGTTTTTGACAAACCCAAGAAACCTCTGGATTCCCGCCTCTGCAGGAATGACAGCCACTGAATTTTAAAGACTTCTGCAACAGACCCATATACGTAGTGTAAATAATTTCACTGATTAAACGTTTTGATGCTAGGAGCCTGTCCGACAATACAAGAGCCTACTGCGAAACCGTCTAATCGGTTCATTTTTCCGTGCGTTTTCGACACATAGCGGTGCTATTCGCTCTCAAACTTACGAAAATCTGTCCTCGACCAGCCGATTTCTCGCTACACCACGTATTCTCGGGCAGGCTCCTAGGTAGAAATCATTGCCAGAAAGCTATTGGGAGAAGAGAAATTCCTGGGACAAGATTCAATAAATGTTTTTTTATCTGGTCAAAAATCAATTCAAGGGGGTAACTAAGCTTTGAAGAATATCTTTGTCTCTTCACAACTAAACCGTCTTATGTTGACCATAGGTTATTTCGGTATTGGGGTCGCTTGGGCTCTTTATTCAAACAAATTATTTACATTTTTGCTCCCCAATCAGGAAGTGACAGCAGGATATTCTGCTGAACTCTACTATTGGTGCTTTGTGATTCTTTCATCAGGATTACTTTATCTATTGTTGAAATGCTGGGGTTCTTCACAGACAGAATCGCAGGAATCGCTATATAAGATGAAGCGTTCACTGAAAAGTTACAGTGAATGTACAAAAGCTATGATCAAGGCAGAGAACGAGATGACACTGATGAAAGATATCTGCCGTATTTGTGTTGAAGTTGGTGGCCATCGTATGGCATGGGTTGCTTTTGCTGAAAATGATTCACAAAAAACTCTCACTCCAGTAGCTCATTGGGGTGAGGAAGGTTGCTTTTTTGAAACGTTCCGTGCAACTTGGGCTGAAACTGAATGTGGAAAAGGTCCTATCGGAACAAGTATTCGCACCTGCGAACCGGTTATTTTTCAAAACTTGATGACAAACCCACGCTTCGAAAGCAGTCGAGAAGCGGCAAAGAAATGTGGCTATGCTTCATGTATTTCCCTTCCTTTACGAGATAGTAAGGACATTTTTGCCGCTCTGGTTATTTTTAATGCCAAACCGAATGCTTTTGATAAAGGGCATACATTACTGTTAGAAGAGCTTGCTGAAGATCTATCCTATGGGATTCAAATCTTACGACTTAAGGCTAAGCGTAAACAGGAGAGGGAAAAGAGCCTGATGCTTGCGGCGGTAACTGAACAAACCTCAGATGGGGTCATTACCTTAGATGCGAGTGGAAAAATTGAATACCTTAATCCCGGCTTCACTAAACTTTGTGGAATTCCTACCAATGAGGGCATTGGTATTCCTATTCATAATTTTGAATGTTCTAAACGCAATCCTGAATTTTACCGGGCTGTTCGAGAAGCACTCGAGACAAAAACCATGAGGGTTGGTCGTTTTATTAATAAGGACAGGGCTGGAAGTGACCATGATATTGACGCGAGGATAACACCAATTTTTGATAAGTCGGGTCAGGTTGTCAGGTATATTGTAACTGTTAGAGATGTAAGCCAGGAGGTTGAGTTGCAACGTCAACTCCGGCAGGTACAAAAAATGGAGGCTCTGGATACATTATCGGGAGGGATTGCACACGATTTCAACAATATCCTCGAAAACATTATGAGCAGTTCCGAGATGGGATTAGTTGCTGATGCTGATGATAAACCTGTTCAGGAAAGTCTGCTGCAGATATTTAAAGAAACATTACGCGGTAAAGAACTTATCAAATCTTTTCTGGTCATAAGCCAGCAAAGGGAGCGACCTCAACAGCAGATTAAGATTTCTGAAGTCGTAAGGGACAGTGTGGATTCATTACGTGCAACCATACCGTCAATAATTAAATTGAAAAAGGAGATCACTCCGGGGCTTGGATTAATAGCGGGAGACCCGGCACAAATCCATCAAGTGATTACAAATCTCTGTGCTAACGCGACTGACGCAATGCAGGCAACAGGGGGGATTCTGGAAGTCTGCCTCTCAAAGATGGTGATTCCAGTTGAGAGAATATCTCACTACCCAAATCTGACTCCCGGCGAACATGTCAAGTTAACAATCACAGATACTGGACATGGTATGGATCGAGAGGAGCTGGAACGTGTTTTTGACCCATTCTATACGACAAAGTTTCAGGACAGCGGTCGTGGTCTCGGCTTGTCGGTGGTTCATGGAATCATAAAGAACCATGATGGAGAAATTTCTGTGAACAGCATTATCGACATTGGAACCACGTTTGTAATTTTGCTTCCCCTGGTGGATACTTTAGCCGAGCAGAAAAAAAAAGTGTCGTGGGATGGAACAGTGTCTCACAGGGACAAACCATGTCTGTTGGGATAGAATAAGGATAAGGAGTCGCAGTCGTCGCAACTTATTCTAACATTTACCTGCTTTACAGAGATCCGGGTTACTTCAGCTCATGAGGAAAGACCTCATGCTGGTAGATTTTTTTTAATCCGGCCATCCATTCTGTATAGAGAATATCGTACTTTTTTTTCTCCTGCCTCTTGCGAATTTTTTCTTTGACCTCTTCAAATAACAACTGCTTTGGTTCTTTCAGTTCGGTCAATTTAATAATATTAAATCCGTCCCGGGTTTCAACCGGGCCAGCAATCTCCCCCGGTTTCAAATCAACAATGGCATCCTCAATTTCTTTGACAATCTGACCGGTGTGGAAATAACCGATATCACCACCGACAAACTTTGTTCGGTCGTCAGAATTATAATAAGCCAGATCATGAAAATCCTCCCCCGCTTTGGCTCGTTCAGCTAACCCCTCGGCTTTCAACCGCAAGGGTTCCTTCTCTGTCGCGATTCGCGTCGGATCAACCTTGATAAGAATGACACTGGCTCGATACTGTCTCGGTCGATTGTACATCCGTTTGTTTTTTTCATAAAAATTACGGATTTCTGCCGCGGAAAGTTTCGACTTTGACCCTACGGCCATCTCTTCGGCTTTTTTTGCCAATAATATGCGCTTCACAGAGGCATAGAAATCATCCAGACCTTCTTCTCCAAGAGCCTTTTGCAGTGCTTTTTTAGTTGGAAATTTTTTATGGATTTTCTCCAGCCGTTTGTCCAGATCGGATTTTGAAACAGAGATCTTTTGCTGTAAAGCATACTGAACCTTGTAGCCTTGATCGATCAGGTTATTCAACGCCTTCTCCCTGACCGCTGAGATTTTCTCCTGGGAAAGGGCTCCGTGGAAACGAGAGTTCATCGGCATAATTCTTTGCATTTCTCGGTTCAATTCATAAACTGTCACGGGTGTATCAACGATCTTTGCAACAATTGTCGATTCCGCCAGAACGGTTCCTGCACTGAAGAAAAGGGTTAAACTTGTGGCAACAGCAAAGTATATCAAGGCAAGCGGTTTTAACATTAAAAATCTCCTGTCAGAATTTGTCGGCGGTTTTCAGGACAATGAAATATTGTCTAACAATTTTTTCAGTTTATCTTTTCCACTGTGCAAAAGTTTCGGGTCAGCAGAGCTCAGAGTTCCTTGCTCCAGATCATTCAGCGCCTCGCTCAGCTGTTCGAAGCGAGTGAGGTTGTTTATCCGCGCCTGTTCAAGAATGGAAGTCAGATCTCCAATCTCCATGAAACAATCATCACAGGTAAAAGGTCTGGTAAAATTCCCTTCTGCCATAACCTGGATGGTCTCTTCCATTCTGGAAAAATGTCTGTTAATTCTTTTGAAAATAAACAGCGAGAGGAGCAAAATAGTCATAACGACTACGAGAATAATGTAGAAATTGACACTAAATAACAGGTCGACAAGAAAATCTCCTGCCCGATCGATTTTTATGTGGGTTGAGTACAGGTGTCGCTCAACAGCCGCGTTAATCTGAAAAAATAAAAAATAGGAGCCCAGACCGACGATTCCGGAAACAACAAAGGCGTAGAGGAGGATAAAGTGACCCTGAAATTGCTTTTTAATGAGAAATTTCCGTTTAAAAAAACTGGGACGTGCCATGGGCAGATCTCCTGTGACTTTATTTAATATGACATTCCAGACAGAGTGCACTGCCGGAATTGTTCATAGTCAGCATACGGTGTTGGCTTGAATAAGGATTGTGACAAGAAGCACAACCGACTTTACCGTCATAGAGAGCAATATAGGGGGAAAGTGACTCTACCGGCCGCAGCTCGCGATCATGCAACGCCGCTTTCCGGTAATTCATCCCGATCGGATGAGAAAGCCCTTCCCTTTGATAGATGACCGCATTTCCACCAGCAATCGCATAACTGGTATCCGAAGCGATCACCCCGTCATGGCAACTCAGACATTCCATTGAAAAATGATCCAAAACCTGAGCCAGTGTCGAGTCATCATGATAAACACCGTGTTTGGCATGGGCGATACTGACGGTTCCGACATGTGGATCCTGCATCGGCAACCGTCCTCTGTGACAGAGGTTACAAAAATCCCGTCCTCTCGCATCGGTTCGCATGTATTGATTATCAGCACCGGCGTGAGGATTATGACAGGTGGCACAAGTCATCTTACCGCTCCAGTCGAGCAGAAACCCTTCGGGAACCTGCATGCTCGGCACGACCCCGATCGGGTGGGAGTTTTCCCGCGGAACATTGTGGCACTCAAGGCATAAAAAGCTGATTGAACGGGAAAAACGACCAGGTTTCCCCGTTTCCGGCTGGGTTAGATGGCAGCGATTGCAGCGACCCGAAAACTCATGCCCTTTGTTCTTGAGACCACCCCAGAGGGCAACGCTAAAGAGCAAGGATCCCGTGACGAGCCCGATCAGACAAATAACAAGAGGTCTGGTTTTCACTGGTTCCCCCCCTCGGAATAAAAGGCTCCCATACTTTCACGCACCTTAAGGATCTGTTGCCGAAGTGCTTCAAAATCAGCGGCAGAAGAAGTTTCGATATTTTCACTCAAGGCTTGGGCGTTACCGTAAACACTGCGTGAAAAAGTCGTGAGATCATTCAAGGAATCGACCATCGGTTTCAATTGATCCGTAGCTCTGGTTACAATCTGTTCCGGGAACTGTCCGGCAGCAATCTGCCCCAGAACTTCTTCATAGCGAAAAATCGGACCGGCAATCTGATGAGAGACCAGTAAAGTGATGATCAGAGTCAGAAATACAATAAAAAATATCTGCAAGAAAGCAATGAGCGAAAGATAGAGCGGCAGGTTCTGATCCAGAAAATAGAGAGTCTGTAAATTTTCCAGATAACTGCCACCAAGTGCCTTGTTCACGAGCAGGTAGAGCAAGAAATTAGCACAGAAGAAAACAACCAGAATAACCAGGCAGTATTTAATCTGAAATGCGCTGCTAAAACTTAATTTAATCGATTTTTGACTGCTCACAGAATTGTTCTCCTGACTCTTTAGCCACCAATGACTTCCACCCTCGGCAATCCGGCAATCAATAAAACCTAGGATTCCTCCGGTGACAGCTCACCGTACAGGATCTATTCACCGAATTATAACTGGCAGTGGCCGAATCAACAAAGCGGGTGTCAAAATTGATCAGATGAGCATTGCTTGTCGTTGTTGCACCACGCGCCACTGAGACTCCATGCGGGTCATGACAGGCAGAGCAAGGGATTCCAAACCATTGCACATGCCTCCAATGGCTGCCAAAGGTTGACACGGAAAACAGCCTATCAGGATCATGACAACGGAAGCACAGGCTGTAATTGCTCGCACTGTAGCTGATGTAGTTGTCCTGCTCATAGCGAGCAATCAGAATATGTGGATAGATAGAGCCATGGGGTCCATCCGCTCCCGTTCCCCCTGCTCTTGCACTGCTATCACTTCCATGGCAATCGGTGCAGTAAATCCTACTTGCTTCAGTGTAGCCCGGTCTGAGACTCGGAACATTGGAATTCTTACCAACAGCCGCTACGGGGTGAAAAGAGGGGTTTGCCGGATCATAACGAAGCCTCTCATTGGTTTCCTGAATCATCCGCGGCACCACAGAGCTGCTGACAAAAGCATTATCCGCATGGCAGCCGAAGCAGATTTCATATTCATTGTTGGCTTCAGGCAAAACTGTACCAGAAATACTGATCCCCTTGACTCCGATCAGACGACCATTGACAGAAGGGGGGGAAGCCAACGGAGCTCCCTGATTGTTCACCTGGTGCGGGTTATGACAATCGGCGCATTCCACATGTTTGCTCATCGTCAAGGGATTTTCGGTGCTGTCATGAACCCCGGTCGCATAATTCATTGGGTGATTGTAGAACTGCTCACTTGGGCTCTGAATATTGATACCATCACCAACGCCGTTGTGGCAGTTGGTCAAACAGGTTCCTTCTTCTGTAGCGCTCTGTAATAGATGTTTCGCGCCAGGAGCGCCATGCGGCTGATGACAATTTTCACAGCCCTGTTCGGCGGTTGCTGGATCTGTTGCATGGGTACTGAGTAGCCAGCCAGTTTTGTCATGACAGGCAATGCAGAGAGCAGAATTGAGATTGCTCATAACCAAAAACTTGCCGTATAGATCGATATGCGGATCATGACAGCTGGTACATTGCAACATCTGCCCATCATCCAGATGAACTTCTTGAGGCAAGCTGAGCGGGTCTTTCAGTTCCCCCTGCTGGAGAGCCAATGATGATGTATAGGCAAAAGAGATCGGATGATCATCAGATAGATCGGTTTCCAAGTTTGACGAGCCAACGGGCATGGTGGTGATTCCGCCAGTTAGCAGAACCGGTTCGGTCATCCCTTCCAACATACCGATGGCAATGGTGCCATCGTGACAACTCAGACAGAGGCGTGATGCCCCGGTCGGTTGGCCGGGCTGAGCAACCAGCGTAGAGGATCCATAAAGGTTGTAAACCGCTCCACTCTGCTGACGGTTCCAGAGCGGCGTAACCGAAGTAGCATGGTGAGGAGTATGGCAAAAAACACAGACCCGATCTTCAGCTGTTGCGGTGATCGTCCCCTGGCCGCTGGTTGAAAGATTGTGTTTGGTAGTCAGAATGCCAGCAAAGCTTGCTTCTGACAAAAAGATCAACACAGTCAAGCTGACCAGAACAATGTTCCTATAGTTTTCCCAATGCCTCATGAAGGCCTCCGAAAATAATTGCAAACTATTTGGTTAAATGTCCCCGGCGGTGCCAGTTTAAGCAGTATTACAGTAAACTTGGGACTGAACCCAGACCCATCGGGGGCTGTCCCGAAGTTTACGATCCACGAAGAACTGCAGCGGTTCACACCGCAAAAACCTACTGCGAAACCGTCTAATCGGTTTATATTTCCGTGTGTTTTCGACAAATAACGGTGCTATTCGCTCTCAAACTTACGAAAACCTGTCCTCGACCAGCCGATTTCTTGCTACACCGCGTATTCTCGGACAGCCTCCTAGCGATTCAACTCTCTAAACACCTGGATTCTCCGGTTATAGGTGTCCGCAACATAAAGATAGGACTGCGAATCAATAAAAAGACCGGAAGGCATCCAGAACTCTCCGGGACGGCTGCCATTTTTACCAAAATTAAGCAGGAGCTGACCTGCTGCATCAAAAATCTGTACAGTATCAAACAGGGCATCACAAACATAAATATGCCCATGTTGATCTACAGCAATCCCTTTTGGTTTAGAAAAACTGCCCGGAGTATCTCCCGGTTGGCCAAATTGAGAAAGAAACTCTCCTGCGGCAGAAAAAATTTGAATTCGAGCATTGAGGGCATCCGTCACATAAACCTTGCCCTCTGTGTCGACCCAGAGATCCGTCGGATAATTGAATTGTCCATCTGCTGTTCCGCGCCCACCAAAGCGGAATTGTTCGATTCCAGCAAGATCAAAAGCCACTACCTGGTGCGCTACGGTATCGGAAACATAGAGCAGGCGGCTATGTTCACTGAAAGCAATCCCCGTTGGTCGACCGGTCTTCATGGAGATCAGGCGGCGCAAAGATTCTTTTTGCAGATCGTATTGCAGAATTGCCCCTTGCGAAGAATCGGTAATGTAGAGAGACCCATCAACATAAACCAGACCGATGGGTGTTAACAAAGGAACCTTCTCATTCCCTTCGATGAATCGATACCTGGTCGTCTGCATGTCAAAAACATGGATAAGCGAGGATCCCGTATCGGCAATGAAAAGCTGTTTTTCATTGTCAGTGCAGATACCGTAAGGTCGCGTGATTTGTGCCGTTTTGGGGCCAAGAAAAAAATCCCCCAGCTTTCCCCAAAAACCTGTGCGCGAAGCCGTCTCTTCGAGAATTTTGTACTCTTTGACCCATTCGATTTTCGCTTCCTGCGGAGCCACTGGCCAGACGAGTTCAGTCGCAGCCAGATTGCCGGGACGTTGAACCTTCTCCGCACATGCCGGAAGGAGTAATAATCCTAACAAAGCAAAAAACGGCAGCTTATGGATGCAAAAATTGCACATAAAGCCTTCCTTAAAAAATTGGCTGTTTCTTTAACCAGATACACACGGACAAGGTCGGGACGTAAACCCTAAAAGCAGAAAAGCTCGCTTCTTTTTCATACCTGTTCATGTTGCCCACTTAAGACGCCAAGACCGTAAAGCCCCACCACCCCGTATTTCCGGTTTTAAACCTTAAAAACTCGATTTTGTCCAGCAGTTGTCCGTGTGTGTCTGTGGCAAAAACTTTGCCTATCTAAATTTAAAAGTAGCGTCTTATTTTAAAAGAGACACTATCTTCCCTTGAACTGCTGTCATCGTAAATCTGCCAGGTCATATCGGCACTCAGCAAAAATTCGAACTTATACCAACGAGATTCAAGGATCATGCCGAGGGAAATGTCATCCTGATCCCGGTTCTGCCCGCGAATGTCGATCACATGTCCACGCAAGCTCATGGTCAAATTGCGCCGCAGTTGTCTGCGGTAATCAGCGGTGAATGCCAAGGAATTTCTATTTTCAGGATCACCAACAGTACCGGTTACCCCTTCGTTCTGCTGGGTTGTTATGTAGCGCTCTGTCAGCCGTAGACTAAGCTGACTGAAATTCTTTCTGAGCAGATAATGAACAAAGGCTTCAGCCGTTTTATCAGTACTAAAAGTTGAATCCAGATAGAGATAACTGCTGCCTAAAGAAATCTGATCAAAATTCCCTTCGATGCCGACCTGCGCATAGGTCTGTTGTGTCAAGGGAGAAACGTTGGTAGAACCCGAAATAAGCTCCTGATCGGTTTGACTCAAGCTGGTATAGAGGCGATATCTTTGACCGAACAGACTCAGTGAAGCTGACAGTGAATGGCCGGAGGTCGAATATTCAATCGAATTGTTGACGCGATAGAGATAATCGATTGACAGGATATCACCGGCCACAATTCCACCGCCGATAATTTCCAACTCGGTTCGGCGTCCAACAACATTGATCCGATATTCGCTATTCAAGTTGTAGATAATCGAACGATCGGCGCTATAAACAATGATACTTTCTGGTATAATATCCAACTGTTCCAGAAAACCTGCCAGAAAGGTATTGACGGTGAAAGCTTCGTCAACCACCGTCAGTTGCTGATCAGTAATGTTTCGGTTGTTTTCGCCATAGCGATACGTATACGATAAATTCAGGCGACTCTGGCGGGGCAGACTTTTAACATAAGTGAGTTCAGCCTGAGATAGCCACTCCTGTTCTTCGCCGGTCAGATAATCTGTTCGATCAACACTGTAGCCGATCCTTGTTGTCAGGCTGTCAAACAGTCGGTGCTCTATCCAGGCATCGCCAGTCTGTTGCTGCTGTTCCTGATTTTGGGACTCAACAGTTCGGTATATATAGGAAAGCCCTGTACTCAGCGCCTTACCCAGCTGCAAGTCAAGATCCTCATTCCAGGTGTGCGTCTGTCTCTCGGTAGTGCCACTATCGTCAACATAACGATAGCGTGAGTTGAGGGAATTCTTTTTTCTTAACGAACCCCAACGCAGTAGATTATACAGTTCCAGTTCATCCGAATCGATCTGGGTCGCTGCCTGGGACTCATCGGTAAAATCGGTATTGCGACTGCTGGTTTCGGCATACAGTCGAGTCTCACTGAAGTTGCCGATAGTGGAATTGGCACTCAGGGAAAGCTCTTCAGTTTCTTGAGTGCGGTCATTGGTTAGTCCTGAGGTTTCCGTCGTAGCGTAATGATAATTCAAGTGGATCGGCAGAATACGGTTGCGCATGGCAATAGCAGCAGAAAACGAATGCCGGGTCTGATCGTAATTTTCAGTAAAAGGTGCGGTGATCCGTTCCTGGGTCAAGCTGGACATCAGGCTGATCGGGTAGAACCGCCGTTCAAAAGCGAACAGATCAAACAGGTATTCACCGGAAAATCCAGCCGAACTACCACTACGATCACTTCCACCACTTTCGTTCTGATAGGTCTGATCCAGCCCCAGACCCACAGACAGACTGCCATTGGCCAGATCATGATCAAGGATGGCATAATCGATTTCCAGATGGTAGGTCTCATCCAGTTCATGATCCTGAGAAGAACGGTCAGCTCTGCCATCATTGCTGAAACTTTTGCCGGTATATTCGTATTCTAATTCTGTCCAGTGATGAAAATTGGACAGTTGAAAAACAACTTTTCTTCTTGCCGCCTCGACCGGACGTGGAAGCAGAAAAAAACTACACAATAACAGCAGGATAGGAATATAATAGCGGGATGGTTTTTGTTGTTTCAACCGATAGAGCAACATGATCCCAATCCCCATCTCCCGATTAACCTTCTTGCTATCCGTGTCCAAATCAATCTATTTCAGAAAGTAGCGGGCATCGCCCGCATGCGGATCATGGCATTCAACACAACTGATCGTTTTCACTAAAAAACGCTCATGCATGGCTGCGGCAAGCCGTGATTCTTGGTGACAGGTGGCACAGATTTTATCCGGAGCCTCTTTCAGCAGGGACGGATATTGTGAATTATGGGGCAAGTGGCAGGCCAGGCAGTCACCAACCGCAACTGGACCATGAACGTTACTGCCCTTGATGAAATCCTTATGGCAAACGCCACAGAGTTCCCGTTTGGGAGCGATCAACCCGGCATTAACATTTTTATCGTTGGAATGACAATTCTGGCACTTTTTTTCCGCATAAGGTTTATGGGACGAGCCCTTATTTTTGAGGGATGCCGCCTCTTTGCCTGTCGTTTCTTGACCAGCGGCTTCCGCCGCAACCCGCTCCTGATAATATTCGTTACACATTTCCCCGGCCGGCGGCAGCGAAGGAACTCCGTCAAAGATTGTACTGAGAACCTTCTGCCGGGTTACCGGATCAGCACAGCTGATGAGCAGACAACAGGATAAAAAGGCGAACAGAAACACTTTTAAAAATCCCTTTGATAAATAACCTGGCTCTGTTTGTTTATTTTCTTTCATTCCACGCGCTTCACCATAAGTATGATTTTGAGAGACAGACGTTACTTCTTTTTACTATCCTGTTCAGCTTCGGCCTTACCTCTTCTCTCCATGACTCCCCGATAATAAGCTTCGTAATCAATTCCCTGCATTTTTCCGAGACCGTAGATGTTGATCTTGTAGCGTCCGACCTGGTTGACCACCAGTATGACCTGCTCCAGCTCAAACCCGGGCGCGGCAAACTGCTGGTAATAATCGAGATCCTGGTCGGTGACAGCTATCCCGGCCGGGAGATTCAGGGATCCGAGTGGAAGTCCCGGGTTACCGAAAAACATCAACAGCTGATCCTTCTCATTAAACAGCTGCACATTCTGGTGGGATGCATCGACCACGTAGAAGCGGTTTTTACTGTCGGTTGCCACCCCTCTTGGTCGGCCGAACTGCCCTAGACCGTCCCCCATCTTGCCGAAAGAACCCAACACATGCCCATCCCGGTCAATTTTTATAATTGAACCGGTTCCAGCATTGGCTACATAAAGCAGCCCCTGCTCGGTCAGAGCCATGTTAGTCGCCAGATGCAGACGTTCCTGCGGATTTTCACTGTCCTGACCGAGACCTTCAAGCAATTTACCGGTGGCTTTAGTGAAGACCAGAACTTTATTCTGTGTCATGTCGAGAATATAAACCCGCTGGGCATCTACGGCTACGTCAACCGGTTTCATAGCATAGGCTGAGCTATAGGTTTTTAAGAAATTGCCCTCGGCATCATAAGCAACAACTTGCTTTCGACCCGTATCAGCAACGTAGAGATTGCCCAATTTATCGGTGGTTAAATTAATCGGTTTGATCAGTTTTCCCGGGCCGAAGTTGCCTTTCAACCAGGTAAAACTTTTCTGCCGCAAGTCGATGACAGCAACGGTTCCAGCCAGCGTATCACTGACGTAAAATTTACTCCCATGGGCAGTGATCCCATAAGGTTTGGTGAAAGTTTTCAATTCATCCTGTTGAACTGCTGTCATTGAGAACAACGAAACCTCTGCACCATCTCCTTCAACATCCCTGGAATCTCCAATCCCGGTCAAAAACTGGACTCGGGGCGGAGTAGGAGCGGTCGGGAAAAAAACCGGATCATGCGTCTTCACGGCAGTCGTCGGGGCGCAACCGGAAAAGAACAGGAAAGGGATCAACAGCAAAAGGATAATACGCATGAACGCTCACTCCAATTAAATGCTTAAGAGATTAGATCTAAGGCAAGGCAGAACAGTGAAGAAAGATTTTATCAACCATAAAACATCTAGAAATATCAATGATATAGTCTTTTTTCCCTCCAGAATTTACCGTATGGAGAGCCTCAACGCAAGAAAAAACCAGCGGTTGCCAGCAGATTAAATCAACAAATCAGGGAGACTGACAGAAACTAAAAAGCCGCCGATAAACGGCGGCTTTTTAGAAGAAAACGACACTTATTTAATGTGACAGCTGAGGCATAGAGCAGAGTTAGTATTGCCTGTCAGCAGGAAGCTGCCATTGGTGTCATTATGAACGTCGTGACATGTGGCGCAGGTCATGATGGCGGTGCCAGAGCCATCATCAAACAAAAAGTCTGAGATAACGCCAGTACCAAGAGCGACGGTTGATGGCTGTATTTCAGCATCCAAACCCTGTGCAGTATCGTAGTCGAAACCAATCGGGTGGTCATTTGTTAAATCTGTACCTATTAATGCGTCTCCAGTAATAAAATTAGTAGTACCACCTATTGCACTGTCTATAGCGACGGTTCCATCATGACAACTCATACAGAGGCGAGATGGCCCTATGACGGGATCAGCGTTTACTGTTCCGTCAAATGTACTTGAAGAGTACGCCGTAAAAGTAGACGTGGATAGTGTCGCATTCCAGAGCGGATCAACAGTGGCATCTGCATTGTGAGGCGTGTGACAGAAGACACAAATTTGAGTATTCCCGCCCGTGCCACTCAGATCATGAGCCGTTCCTGCAATAGAAGCAAAAGACGTCACGGCAAAGCCCAAACTCAGCAAAACTGCAAAAAATAATGTTCCAATTGATTTCATTTTCTTACCTCCCGTAAGTGTTTTGTATGTGACAGCATACATTTTGTTAGGTTAACTATCCATCTCGGTTACTTTTCATTTTAGTGGTCAGAAGTGGAACCTCCTTACCAGATTAAAAATACCAGCCCTATTGCTCTATATAGTTACTTGTCTTAGAGAGCAAAATCAATGCCAACCCAACCCACTTTATGATAATTTAAGAGAAAAGGCGCAACCAACAGTAAAGTAAGGCATTTTTTTCTACATGTGTAAATAGCATGTAATTGGTGGAGAATCCTGTGATGGAACTTAAAAGTGTTTTACTTGGGGATATCACCATCCCGCCTGTTAACATGGGGATATCACCACGGGCAAAACTTTCAAAGACCAGCCATTACTGTCCCGTTTTAGACCTGATTCGTGTCTCGCCTGGCCGTCCTGTACGTGTTGTTTACTTCTTTTGCTCTTTGAACAGACGCGATGCTCGCACCAGCACTTTCGTTCCATTTAACCAGGCACAGCGAAAATCTCTGGGGATTGTCCCGAATGGCGCTAGTTTAAGCAGTATTGCAGTAAACTTGGGACTGTCCCCAGACCCATCGGGAGCTGTCCCGAAGTTTACGAACCACGAAGAACTGTGGCGGTTCGCACCGCAAAAACCGGGACAGCCCCCTTGCAGGGACAGTCCCGGTTTTTGCTGCTATCTACAAACTAGCGCTATTCATGTCAGTGTTGCAGATTCCCGCTATCCACTACGACTTATCGGTATGACACTGAAAACAAAGTTCTGATCCAGCAAGTGGAGCTCTCAGCATTTTGGGATAGTTCTTGCCATTGTGAGGATCATGACAAGAAGCACATTCCATCGTGCCCAAAAAACTGCCCGACCTACCAAAGAATTCGACCTGTCGGGGCGACCCGAAATGACAAGTAAAACAATTTGACCCGGAAACAGTTTGATGGCGCCATTCGATTCCAATCGGGTGATCATCTTCCAAATGACCACCACTGCCTACAGCAGCAGAGCCCGTCAAAAGAGTAGAACCAGTCGTACCCCCAAAAGAATCAACGGCAATTGTGCCATCATGACAAGAAAGGCATAATTTAGACACCCCTCCCGGTTGCCCGACAGGAACATCCATTGTTGAACTCGCATAAACACTATAGACCTGTGTGGAATTCTCATGATTCCAGAGGGGACCATAATCCGCAACAGAGGCGTCCGCATTATGTGGCGTATGACACGCATCACAGACCATTCCGGCAGACCAGGCTGTTGATGAAAAGTCGTGTGCCGAACCTGCAATCTCAGCACTGGCAACACTGAACATCGAAAAAAAAGAGATGATGAGCAATGAACCTTTCAGATATTTATTCATATTAATTCCTTACCTCCCGTCAATATAGTCTGTGGCAGCACGCTGTATTGACTTTCTTCCGACTTAATTCGAGAGCCGATTGAATGCAGGGGAGTGTCCCCCTCTTTCCGGCTATTACTATAGTGCACATTTGATACCAAATACGTTATCCTCATTAGAAATTAAGCAACAAAAATGGAACCTACTGAAAAAACAGGCGAAATAATTCGGAACTATGCCTAAGCGGCACCGTTGGTAATAATATATCAGCATTGGAAGACAAGAGTCTCCGGGTATTTGCCCGCATATCATCACAAAATGGTGATATGCCCCGCCAGGAGGCTGTCCGAGAATACGTGGCATAGCGAGAAATCGGCTGGTCGAGGGCAGATTTTCGTAAATTTGAGAGCAAATAGTACCGCTATTTGTCGAAAACGTACGGAAATATGAAGCGATTAGACAGTTTTGCAGTAGGCTCTTGTATTCTTGAACAGCCTCCTAGATGACGTTGATAGCGCTGCAGTGGCAACAGGCTATTTTTGATAGTCGACCGGAGCCTCACGATCATAGTCATAGGTCTGGTGGCAGCCAGGGGAACAACTACCGCCAGTGTCTGTTTTGATAAAGCGGGTCGGAATGCGCCAATCCCCAAATTTAGCCCCCTCTTCACTCATCAATTTTTTCAGGTTAGACGCATGGGGTTCGTGGCAGGCGCGACAACTGCGCCCTTTATATTTATTGACCACATGCAGGTAGTGGAGATTCTGTTTGCCGTTGCGGAACTCGGTATAGATGCTGGTTTCGGCAAACCGGAGCAGGTTTTTATCGTGACATTCCAGGCAGAAATCGTAACTGCCTGTGGTGTAGGGAAGATAAAAACTTTTTGGATAGGCTCCTTTAAGCAAACGGGTATTGTCAGAACCGTGCGGGTTATGACAGGCGGAACATTTCCCCTCCTGTAACGGGCCATGGAGAAACTTTTTCCCCTCAATTTCTTTGGCAATATTGTTCAACGGGTTCGACTTACTGTAATCATCTTTC
Organism: Desulfuromusa sp.; assembly: GCA_021647765.1. Classification (GTDB taxonomy): domain Bacteria; phylum Desulfobacterota; class Desulfuromonadia; order Desulfuromonadales; family Geopsychrobacteraceae; genus Desulfuromusa. The sequence continues at coordinate 26,081 of JAKIUD010000026.1, forward strand.
CCATGACAGGACAGGCAGAGATTCTGCTCTGGCATAGCGAGCAATGCCGGATATTGGGAGAAGTGGGTCACATGGCAGGCACCGCATTTTTCCGGTCGATACATAGCAGCATGTTTGACTTTGGCTTTTTGGGCAGTGCGGCCGACATCAGCATGGCAATCCATACAGAGGGATTCGATATCTTTCTGGAGCAATTTAGCTGCCGGAGCACTATGGGGATTGTGACAGTCGGTACAGCTTGAATCCTTAACCGCAGCATGCACCACTGGCGAGTTTGCCAGACCCTCGGCAATCTCCGTATGACAGCTGGTACAAAGCTCCTGAGATGGTTTTTTCAGCAATTTAGGCTGATTCGCTTCATGCGGATCATGGCATTGGGTACAGGCTCCACTGGCAGTCGGTCCATGGATGACTTTGTTGGTGAAAAGATCGGAATCGTGACATTCGGTACAGAGTTCAGTCAGATTATGATCGACCGGCAACAGGAAACGTCCAACATTTGAGCCGTGGGGATTGTGGCAATCAAGACAATCACCTTCAGCAACGGGGGAATGAACGGTCAGTTTTCTACCATATTGGTCGTGACACTGATAACAGAGCTTTGCGCCCTCTTCGACCAGTTGAAAGCTGCTGCCTTCTTCCAGCGGATGCTGTTCCTGTATCTGCTCATGACAACTGGAGCAATCCTCTTCGACGACAGGAGAGTGGCCATAGGTCATTTGCAGCAGGTCAGCATGGCAATTGGTGGTTGAACAAGTTTCGGCAAAAGATACCGCAGGAAGAAACCACAGGCTGATCAGGATTATTAAGCAACTCAGGACGGTTATCTTGGCAACAGGAAATAAACAACTCATTATTGTCATCCTTTAAAAAAATTGCTTCCGCTATCCGGGAACGGTTTTGGGGGAATCCTGATCGGCACTTTCAGCTGTCAAAGTTGAAATAGATGAGGTTTTTGCGGGATATTTATCCAGCCCGAATTTTTTACGTCGATACCGCAGGGTATCCAGAGACAGACCCAAACACTTGGCAGCCTTGGTCTGATTACCGTCATAGCGAGCCAAAGCCTGTCTAATATATTCCTTTTCTACCTCCTCGATACTAACTCCTTCTGGAGGAAGGATGATCGTCGCTTCCGCAGGGAGCGAACAGCCGAAGAGACAACCACCCGATCGGTTACTTGCAGTTCCGGAGGACACGTAGATGTGCTCTGTCGATAAAACCTTCCCCTGCTCCAGCATCATGGCTCGCTCCAGAACATTGCGCAGTTCCCGCACATTTCCGGGCCAGTTATGAGCCATCAACAATCTCAGTGCCTCGCTGGAAATACCTTCAACGGCTCGACCATACTCGCTGTTGAGGCGATCAATGAAATATTCAACCATACTCGGGATACATTTTTTCCGCTCCCGCAACGGCTGTACGGTGATACACATCATATTCAACCGATAGAGCAGATCACCACGGAAAGTTCCCTCCTCCACCATGGCGGTTAAGTTCTGATTTGTCGCTGCAATGATTCGGACATCGGTTTCGATATCTTTTTGACCACCCAGGCGGCGGAACTTTCTGTTTTCGATAACTCTGAGGATTTTGCCTTGCATATGCAGGGGCATGTCACCGATCTCGTCCAGAAATACGGTTCCACCTTCAGCCTGTTCAAAAACCCCGACTTCTCTATTTCCGGCATCGGTGTAAGCACCTTTTTCATGCCCGAACAATTCATTTTCCAATAGATTGTCAGGAATAGAGGCACAGTTAACTTCAATGAGAGGGGCATTTTTACGTGCACTCAGGTTATGAATACCGTGGGAGACCAATTCTTTCCCGGTGCCACTTTCTCCCAGCACCAGTATTGTCTTACAGTCCTGCCGTGCGCAGGTATTCATTATTTTGAAAAGTTCAACCATAGAGGGGCAGTTTCCAACAAGCTGATCTTGTTCGTATTTTTTTCTGCGCTTTGCTTGTACTGGCACAACTTCTTTAGCCAAACCTTTTTTGAAAAATATTTTTTGAATCGATCGTTCTACCATATCGATATTGAAAGGTTTTCCGACATAATCCTCCGCCCCCAGGCTGAAGGCCTTAAAAGCTAAGTCAGAATGGAAACTTGAGGTCATAATGATAACAGGCAGATCATTATCTCTGGCCTTACATTCTTCCAGAAATTGCAAGCCATCAATATCAGGAAGGGAGGCATCCAGAATAATCAGATCAAAGTTGAAACGTTCCAGCTTGAGGCGAGCGTCTGCTCCAGTATTTGCAATCTCAACCAAATGACCGACACGTTTAAGCATTTTGGCTAATGACCAGCAAACCAGATTTTCATCGTCAACAATTAAAACTCGCCCCGTCTCCATCACCAAACTCCCATAAAATCACGATATCCTATTTTCCCAATAAGACCCACCCAAAACCAGAAAAAAAGCTAACTTTGAAAATAATAACAAATATTTAATAAAAAATCAATAACTATTGGTTTGGTAGTCATAATCTCTATAATGCCATAAAATCACACATCTTGGCCTTCAATGAAAGATCAAATTTTTTATACCAACATTAGCAAGTCTAATAATTTTAGATCACTATAGTTCGATTTATCAATATGTTTTTGATATAGAGCAGAAGAGAATTTAATGGTGTCACTACAGGTAGACTCTTCCACCAACAAGGTTTTTTGGAATAAAACTCCTGGCAGATTGGCCATCCGAACCACACTGTTATAGAACAAACCGAACTAATTGTTGCAGCCCAAACGACATTGAGTGTGGCAAAGTGTGAAAGGGTCAGACCAAAATCAAGAAACAGAACAGAAAAAACCGGATAGTAAAAACGGGAAAACGGCAATCAAGAGAGCTGTTAACTCTGCAACTGGTTCAACTGAAAATGGTGACCAAGGGTTCCCTGAAAAGATTTCACCACTTCCAGAGCTAACTTTAAACGTCCCTTTTCAACCCGATTCAGGGATCCTGGTAAAATAAAATTGGTGATTTCTTGTCCTGCTGCTGCTGCATCGACCTGCCCACGCAGGCGCAGGAAAGTCAACAAGTTGAAACTAGCTTCGATATCGTTGACCTGTTCTTTTGTGAGAACTGCTTTTTCCTGCAGAACAGCCAATCTGTCGTGAGTACTCCCGCCCAATATCCCCACACTCAATGCCAGGATTTTAATCCCTTCAGTCAAGGCAAAAATGCCCGCCTTTTTTAGGTCAAGCATCCCAGCATGAGAGCCTGAAGACTCTGTTTTGATCTGCCCAAAAAAGCCCAGAGGGGGGGGGAAACGACAGACATTCTGCGCCATCTTAGCGAGAAAAATACTATTTTCTTCAGCAACCTGAATAATATATTCTTTCAGCTGACTTTCCAGAGAGCTGTCACCACAGAGAACGCGCAGATCAGAAAACATACTGAAGTTGAGGATGTTTTTATTGCTGGGGATACTGACCCAGCTGTCAATGGCACTTTTCCAATCGGCAAGACTGCGTCGCCAGAATTCATTTCTCGCCATGATTCCACCGGGGCATTCCGGGACACCAATCTCGATCAGTGCATCAATCAGAACACATGAAAATGCTTCAATAGCAGCGATCTCATCAATACTGGCATCATCAGCAATAATCATCGCATTATCCTGGTCAGTTTTCAGGGTCTGCTCTTGCCGCCCTTCACTTCCCAGAACCATGAATGCACTTTTATTCCCGATATCCTTGAAACGACCCTGTTTCAGCAAGCCAATCAGCTGTGCCGCAATCTGATCGTTTATCAACGAAATCATTTTTACCAGGTCATTGGTGCGAACACCATTTCGACTGAGAAAAACGACCAGTTGATCACTTTCCTGGTGGACTTTTTTAAGATCTGCGATTGATTCTGCTTCATCTACGGCTTGTAACAGCCGTTGCGGAGAGCGATTTTGTAAACGGATAATGTCCGATTCATTGATCAGACCAACCAGTGTGTAATGAGCGTCAACAACACCAACCCGGTGAATCCGGTTGCGAGACATCTGGTAGAGAACTTCAAATAAAGTATCGTCCTCATGCACAGAGATAACCGGTGTGGTCATGACCGCACTGACCTTGACCACCAAGGGATCCAGACCACCAGCAACCACTTTATTACGCAGATCACGATCAGTCATGATGCCGATCGGCTGGCTATCATCATCGCAGGCAATCAGGCTGGAAATACCATTTTCCCGCATGATTTCAGCAGCAGCCATCACCGTGTCATTGATATTGCAGGTAATCAGTTGACGATGACAGTAGTCTTTAACAGGGAGAAAAAAGGTTGCTTCCTCAGACATATTCTAACTCTCCTGTAAGGTTTCGGTGATTGTAAGCGGGATTTTACCCTTATGCTTGCACCCGTCAATTATTTCCGGGACATATCCCGAATAGTGCTTGTTTAAGCAGTATTGCAGTAAACTTTGGACTGTCCCGAAGTTTACGAACCACGAAGAACTGTGACGGTTTACACCGAAAAGCCTAGGACAGCCCCACTAGATACAAGAATCCAACCACTGAATATCTACCTGTTCACCGACTAAAAGCTCCGTTTGTTCTGCTGACAACACCGCAATTGCATTGGCTCTGATCATAGTACTAAGGATGCCGGTATTCTGGTCACCAGCACTCTCTGCTAACAGCCCCGCAGATGTCTGTTCTACCTTGACCCGCAAAAAGCGGGTTTTGTTAGTTTTGTTATGCAGGGGTGCTTTCAGGGTTGCCTTGATCAGTGGTCGAATAACTTCACTGTGCCCCATCATTTTCAGCAATGCGGGTCTGACCAGCATTGCAAATCCGATCATGCTGGAGACCGGATTTCCCGGTAACGAAAAAACTGCTTTATCCCCCTTAAGGCCAAAAGCTGTCGGCCCCCCGGGTTTGATCGCAACTTTCCAGAACAGCTGTTTGACTCCGGCTTCCTCCAGTATTTCACGCACCAGATCCCGATCACCGGCCGAAACTCCGGCAGAGGTTATCAGCACGTCGGCGTTAAGTCCCTGGCTGATTTTTTCTTCAAGGCTTTCACGGTTATCCTGAGCAATACCAAGTATTTTGGGAGTGGCACCAATCTCTCTAATCGCAGCGGCAAGTGAATATGCGTTGCTGTCGATGATCTGTCCGGAACCGGTTGGTTCACCGGGAGCAACAAGTTCATCACCAGTGGAGAGGATCGCAACTTCTGGACAACGACAAACTTGCACCGTCGTTCGAGAAAAGGCTGCCAGCAAGTTGATATCAACCGGACGGAGGATGGTTCCAAGCGGAAGCAGCATTTCATCCTTGCTGATATCACTGCCGCGAAAGCGGATATAATCACCTATCTGCACCAGCTTTTGAATAACCACAGATTCTTTGCCGGGATCGGTATTTTCAATCGGCACAATCGCATCGCAACCAGTGGGAATAGGTGCGCCAGTCATAATTCTGACTGCGGTTCCAGGCTTAACTGCAACATCAACAGCCGGAGTTTCAGCGGGGAGATAACCATCCACTTTCAGGCGGGCAAAAAGCTGGCAATCGGCTACCCTGGCCGCAAAACCATCCATTTCAGAATTGTCCCAACGGGGCATATCCCAGGGAGCAGGAATCTTTTCGACCAGAACTCGACCCACCGCGGCAAAAAGGTCGACCGACTCGGATTCCAAGGGGGAAACATTGTCCAGGATTATGCTTCTTGCCGCTGCAAAACTTTCAGCCATAAATATCTTCCCTATTCACAAATTTCATTTTTACTGATCGCTTCTGCCTTGACCCGATCCAGCAATAATGCCAGAGCTGGTTTGACATTCTCGCGGATATCACCGGCAACAATCAGAAACAGCAAATCATCACCCGGTTGCATCACCCCCGAATGGGCTTCGACCACAACCCTGAAGATTCCTTCCATCTGTTCAATCTCGCCACGAATTTGTTCAATCTTGATTGCATCTGCAACCACTTCAATTCGGGATACCAGAGAGTGATCAGCACGCGACCAACTGCGCACCGTACCATTGTGGATCAAAACCATACCGACATTTTCGGCAAACGCCGGATCCTGTTTCATTGCTGCAATTGTCTTGGAAATATCCATCATCTACCCCTTGGGGAAAGTTGAGCTTTTACCGATAACTATTTGGAATGGCGCTAACTTAACCAATATTGTAGTAAACTCGGGACTGTCCCCAGACCCACCGGGGGCTGTCCCAAGAGTTTACGAGCCATGAAAATGTGGCGTTTTGCTGCCTCTCCCTATTAAACTAGCGCCATTTAAAGTTACCCACCAATTTGTGCCATGGAAAAAGGGGCATATTCGGAGGCATGAGAATTCAAGCTATGGCAGACAGGTTTATCATTGACCAGATGCTGTAATTCACTGGCAATCTGAGCAACATTTCCCGGAATCAGTATTGGCTTCAAATCAAACTCATGATCAGAAAAAAGGCAGGTACGAACATGTCCTGAAGCGGTAATCCGGATTCTGTTGCAATCCTGACAAAAGTGCCCAGAAAGAGGAGTAATCACCCCGATCTGTCCTTGAGCCCCATCAATTGTGAACTCTTCTGCCGGACCCGCCAAAGCACCTCGATCAACGGGATGAAGGCAATAGTGTTTGTTTAAACACTGTAAAACTTCTTTACTCGAGACAACCAGTGAACGCCAGTTTTTATCTTTTAGTGTTGGCATATATTCAATAAAGCGGACGGTGCACTCATGCTCCTGCGTCAACCGGGCAAAGTCGAGAATTTCATTGTCGTTAAAGCCGCGCATCACCACCATATTGATTTTATATGGGAGTCCGACTTTTTTAGCGGCAGCAATCCCCGCCAACACCTGAGGAAGTAGATCCCGTCGAGCCAGCTGAGCGAACATCGCCGGTCGCAATGAATCAAGGCTGATGTTGAGCCGTTGTACCCCCACATCTTTTAACTTCTGCGCCATTTCAGGCAAAAGGACTCCATTGGTTGTCAATACAAGTTGTTTCAACCCGGAAATATTCGCCAGCTGCTGCAAAAACGAGATAATCCCGTTTCGGACTAAAGGTTCACCTCCCGTCACCCGAATTTTTTCAATTCCCAGAGAAACAGCCGCTTCAGCAATCAGGTGAAACTGTTCGTAGCTTAATATTTCGCCATGTTCCAGTTTATCGATCCCATCAGTCGGCATACAGTATATACAGCGCATGTTGCATCGGTCGGTTACAGACAGACGTAAATAGTTAATTTTACGACCAAAATTATCAGATAAAAGCATTGTCAAGGGGAAACTCCAACAAATGTTTATAATGATTATATGAAGCTTAGCATATATTTTGTTGTTGAAAAATCGAAAGCTGTTATAATTTTACCTGTTGTGCACATTTTTGGGAAGTCATGCTGACCTGCCGGATCAATACATCAGCCTGACCCCTGATCCAAATGAAATCATAACCAACTGTCCAAGGAGGTCACTTATGCAAAAACTGATTCGCATCGAACCATCGAAGTGTATCGGTTGCAAGACCTGTGAAATGGCTTGTTCCTTTAAGCACACAGGTGAATTTGCTCCCAGCCGTTCCCGTATCTTCAATGAGGTTTTTCTTGATGAAGCCAAGTTTATCACCGTCACCTGTATGCAGTGTGATGACCCCTGGTGCGTAAAAGCCTGTCCCAAAGCGGCCATCAGCAAAGAGATGCCGTCCGGCGTCGTTATTGTTGATAAAGACCGCTGTGTCGGTTGCCGTACCTGTGTCAGTGCCTGTCCTTTTGGAATGATCAAATACGTCCCATCTTTGGGTATCGTTGATAAATGCGACCTCTGTGGTGGTGACACTCCAGAATGTGTCGCGTTCTGTCCGACCCAGTGCCTGACTCTGGAAGAAGAGGATACACCGCTGCGGCAAAAAGTGTTGCGTTTTGTTGACGCAATGAAAGAGGGACAGATGGAGGTGCGAAAATGAGTAGATTTAGCCTGAAAGGATGGAATGGAAAACTATTACGTGTCGATCTGACCGCTGGAACCTGTACTGATGAAGTTCTCAATGAACAATGGGCAAAGGAATATCTTGGCGGGCGCGGTTTAGGAACTAAATATTTTACTGAAGAAGTCGCTGCCGATGTTGATCCATTTTCAGCCGATAATAAACTGATTTTGGCAGCTGGTCCGCTGACTGGCACTTACGGTGCCGCAAATGGCCGCTACATGGTCATCACCAAATCACCACTGACCGGAACCATTGCCAGTTCCAATTCCGGGGGTTACTTTCCCTGCGAACTGCGCTATGCCGGTTACGATATGATTATTTTCGAAGGCAAGGCTGAGCATCCTTCTTATCTGCAAATTCATGACGATAAGGTGCAACTGGTCGGCGCGGTACATCTTTGGGGCAAGTCAACCAAGGAGACCGAGGATGCTATCCTGGCCGAATTCCACGGTGACGCCAAAGTTGCCTGTATTGGCCCGGCAGGTGAAAATCTGGTCAGCTTTGCCGCGATTATCAACGATAAACATCGTGCTGCCGGACGTACTGGAATCGGTGCAGTTATGGGGAGTAAAAACCTCAAAGCGATCGCAGTACGCGGTACCGGTGGGGTTAAGATTGCCGATCCTGCTGCATACCGTGAAGCAGCTCTTGACTCTTATGGTTTACTTAAAGAGAACCCTGTTTCTGGACAGGGACTCCCGGCCTTGGGAACTCCAGTTCTGGTCAACGTGATTAACCAGCTCGGCGCTTTACCGACCCGGAACTTCCAGAAAGATACCTTTGATGAAGCCGAAGCAATTTCAGGAGAAACCCTGGCTTCAACTTACCTGAAGCGGAATAAAGGGTGTATGGGCTGCATTATTGGCTGTGGTCGAGTCACTGGCTTGGCTGGTGCCCGTTTTAGCGGTGATGGAGAGGGGCCTGAGTATGAAACCCTCTTTGCTTTGGGATCTGCCTGCGGCGTAGGGGATCTGGCTGCTATCACCAAAGCCAACTATATCTGTAACGAATACGGTATGGATACCATCACTGTCGGAGCAACAATTGCCTGTGCCATGGAATTGGCTGAAAAAGGGCTGATCAGTGAAAAAGAGATTGGTATGCCACTGAGCTTTGGTGATGCCGATGCGATGGTTAAGCTGGTTGAAATGGCAGGTAAACGGGAAGGATTTGGCGAAAAGCTCGCCATGGGTTCTTATCGCCTAGCCGAAAATTACGGTGTTCCTGAGCTATCCATGTCGGTGAAAAAGTTGGAATTCCCCGCTTACGATGGTCGCGGTATCCAGGGAATCGGCTTGAACTATGCCACCAGTAACCGTGGTGCCTGCCACGTTCGCGGTTATATGATTTCGCCGGAAGTGCTCGGCCTGCCAGAGAAACTTGATCCTCAGGCCACTGAAGATAAGGCAGTCTGGACCAAAATTTTCCAGGACTTTACCGCAACGGTTGATTCTTCAGGCGTTTGTCTGTTCACGACCTTTGCCATTGGGGCACCGCAGTTTGCCAATTTTCTCACTGCTGCAACAGGCACTGAGTTTACCGAAGCGACGATCATGGAAATAGGTGAGCGGATCTATAACATGGAGCGGGTTTTCAACCTCAAGGCCGGAGTTGAGGCTTCACAGGATACGCTGCCGAAACGGCTGTTGGAAGAGCCAATCTCTGATGGCCCCCTCAAGGGTGAAGTCGCCAAGTTGGGTGAAATGCTTCCTGAATACTATCAGGAGCGGGGCTGGAGTGCAGAAGGGATTCCAACCAATGAACGGCTGCAGACTCTCGGGCTGGCCTAAATAATATTCAGCAAAACCGGGACTGTCCCCGCATGGGGGCTGTCCCAGGCTTTTGCGGTGCAAACCACCGCATCGTTTCATCGATCGTAAACTAGGGACAGTCCCCGATGGGTCTGGGGACAGTCCCTAGTTTACTGGAAGTTGTGCTGAGGAATTTAACGTGGGGCACAGTCTTTTTAAACACGTCAATTTTCAGGGATAATTGTTATGACTGAAAACTATGATTTTGTCATTATCGGCAACAGTGCCGCTGGATTACAGGCAGTTCGCACTCTCCGCAAGCATGACCAACTGGCGACGATTGCCATTATTGATCGCGAAGATTGCCCCGCCTATTCACGGGTTCTGACCCCCTATTATATCGGTGGTCATATTCTCCGTGAGGGGCTTGATATTGTTGCCTTCTCCTTCTATCAAGAATTGGGAGTCTGCCCTGTTTTCGGTCAGGCAGTGATCACAATTGATCCGGAAAAGCATGCTCTGGAATTGGCAGATGGTCATAAAATTGGCTTTAAAAAACTCCTGCTGGCAACTGGAGCCGAAGCGCGAACCCTCCCCATAGCGACCCGGCGTGCCTGCGTTCTGCGTCATATTGCCGATGCTGAAAAGCTGGTCAATCTTTTTCAGAGGATGAAAAGTGTGACTGCTGTCGGAGCCGGGCTGGTCAGCCTGCCTCTTCTTTCCCATGCATCAGATCAAGCTGAAAAACATCTGGTGGTCGGTTCCAACCGTATTTTCAGTCGGGTTGTCGACCCCGAAACTTCAACTATTCTTGAAGATCAACTCACCAAGAAAGGTCTGAATATTCATAAACAAAACGATATTGTCGAGATGGTTGAAAAAGAACAACTGCAATTAAAATTGAAGCATGGAAAACAGTTGAACACCGACCTCCTCATCATCGGTAAGGGAGTTGTGCCGAATATCCATTTAGCTGCGGCTGCCGGGCTGGATGTCGCAGATGGGGTGTTGATTGATGAGAACTGTTGCACCAGTCATCCCGATGTTTATGCTGCTGGAGATGCTGCTGAAGGAACAGACTTTATTACTGGAGAAGCAACCATTCAGGGTAACTGGATGACTGCGGTAGAGCAGGGAGAAAATGCCGCACTGAACATGCTGGGGATAGAATGCCGCTATCAAGGGAGCCTGAAGAACAATATTACCGAAATCTTTGGCATCGGAGTTGCTGCCGTTGGCTATTGCCAGGAGGATGTTGCCGAGATTATCAGCAGTTGGAATGCAGTGACAGGGCGCTGCCGCAGGGTATTTCTTGACGAAAAACAACGTGTTGTCGGGGCAAATTTGATCGGGGAAACCAACGATGCTGGTCTCTATTATCAATTGATCAGCACCCGCAGTGTTTTCCCCGGTAAAACAATGCTTACTGGTACCGCCAATTACGCCCAGGTACAATTTCACCTTAATTCTTGAGACATAATAATGGTCAAAATTCAATTCTACAGTCTGCTGCGGATGTTATTAAAACAGGAAAAGCTTGAGCTTCCCCCCTGCGAAAATGAAAACATCGAGCGGCTCCTGCAACGCCTTCAACAACAGATTACAATTCCATTTATACATAAATTATTGAATGAAAAAGGGGAGATGTTTCCTGGGACCATCATCATGATTAATCGGCGCAATATTCATCATCTCGAAAAACTGGAAACCCGGGTCCATGATGGTGATGTGATTGCCCTTTTTCCACCAGGAGCAGGAGGATGATAATTGTCAGCAACAGAACGTTATAATCGACAGATTCTTCACTGGGGACAGGAACGACAACAAAAACTTGAAGCAGCAACCGTTCTGGTTGCCGGGGTCGGTGGTTTAGGGGCAACGGTCAGTCAATTACTGACTCGAGCTGGAATCGGCAAACTCTATCTGGTTGATGACGGGCTGGTTAACTGGTCCGACCTCAATCGTCAACTTCTCTACCATGAAACCGATATTGGCCTGCCTAAGCTTGTGATTGCCAAGCAACGGCTGCAGCAAATCAACAGCAGCGTTAAAATTGAGCTGCTGCCAAAGCGTATTGATCGTTCCTTTCAATCTCCTGTCGATGTGTCAATCATTGCTGACTGTCTCGATAATTATCCCAGCCGCTTCGATCTGGAAGCTGGCTTAGTTGCCGGTTCATTTCTTATTCATGGTGGCATTGAGGGGGATCAGGGGCAGGTTCTCACCCTGCGGAAGGGGAAGTCTCAACCATTGGCAGACATATTCACTGGCATCCGGAAGCCACAAGGGGAAATTCCTGTCACAGGTGCCGGTGCAGCAATTCTTGCTGGTTTTATGGTCAATGAACTGTTCAATACCATTTTCGGGCAACCGCAACTCCTCGACCGCTTTCTGATCATCGGACTCAGCGACTTGCACCTGACCTTTCTTGAAGTCTAACAGCTATGAACGACCCGCCACAAGCAACGGGGAGTTAGATAACCGATAATTAAAAATCTCCGTCCAGTTCCTCGGAATTACAAGTAAAAAAGGTATCGATAATCGTTTAAAGGGTTTTGTCCTGCATAATAGCTTTCTCCACCAATCGCTATAATATCCCATCTATAGCTGCAATGGAGGCTCCTGCAATGCCGCCAGTTGCTCGCGCAGTTCAAGAATATGTTCACCCCAGTATTGAATTGAGTTGAACCAGGGGAAGGTTCGGGGAAATGCTGGATCATCCCAGCGTCTGGCCAGCCAGGCGCTGTAGTGAAGCATCCGCAAGGTGCGTAATGGTTCGATCAGCTGCAATTCAGCGAAATTGAAATCATAGAACTGCTGGTATCCGGTCAAAATCTTATCAAATTGTCGCCGTTGCTGATCTTCCGGACCGGAAAGCAACATCCACAAATCCTGAATTGCCGGAGCCATCCGGGCATCGTCAAAATCGACAAAATGGGGAGCTCCATCTCGCCAGAGCATATTACCGTTGTGACAATCACCGTGAACCCGGATGTTCTGTACTGATCCGAGACGTGCAAACTGTTCATCAATCTGTTGCAGCAGATCACGGGTCAGTGTTTGATAGGATTCACGATATTCTACCGGGATAAAATTATCGATAATGAAGTTGACAGAGTCATAACCAAAACTCTGGATATCAAGTTTTGGCCGATGACTGAACGGTCGAGTCGCTCCAAGCAGATGGATTCGACTAAGCAGCCGACCGATAATCAGTAGATGCTCCAGATTGTCCAGTTCAGGAGAGTGTCCACCTTTGCGCGGTGACAGACTAAAACGAAAACCCTGATATTGGTGTAACGTTTTATTGTTTGCGTTACGCAGAGGTGCAACCACCGGAAGTTCGTGTTCCGCCAATTCCAAAGTGAAGTTATGCTCTTCCAGAATCTGGGTATCCGTCCACCGCTCTGGTCGATAAAACTTGGCAATCAGTGGCTCGTTATCTTCGATACCAACCTGGTAAACCCGGTTTTCATAGCTATTGAGGGTCAGAATCCGGCAATCGCAATGATAACCCTGTGATTCAACCGCATCCATGAGAAAATCGGGGGTGAGCTGATCAAAAGGATGGTTTGTGGTTTCAACAGCCATAGCTTCCTCGCATAGAGATAAATGGGGAATTCTACCTCTGTGCTCAGTGCAAGTAAAGCGATTCAGCTGATATAGGGTTGCAGTTTCGGCCAAAGCAGGGAAATGGCGATACCCCACATGGTCAAGCAGACAAAGCCATCCAAAAAACGCCAGGCGAGTGGTTTGCGAAACAGTGGTGCCAGCAGGCCGGCACCAAGGCTCAGTGCGAAAAACCAGAGAAATGATGCAGTCATAGCCCCGGCACCGAACAAGTAGCGTTCAGTTTGATCCAATTGCCCACTGAGTCCCCCAATCAATACGAAAGTATCAAGGTAAACATGGGGATTGAGAAAGGTCAGTGCCAGAGTTGCCAGAAGTAATTTACGTCTCGATGGAATCGCTTCAGTAGAGGCTTCCAGGCTTCCCCCCTGCAGGGCTGACCGGAAAGAACGCCCACCATACCAGAGCAGAAACAGAGCACCGCACCAGGTAGCCAGTTGAGCCAAAAGAGGATTGGTCGCTACCAGAGCTCCGACGCCACTGACCCCCAGCAGAATCAACAGTCCATCACTGAGGCTACAAATAAAGGCAGTTTGAAGCGGAAAGTTGCGGCGAACCCCTTGTGACAAAACAAAAGCATTCTGTGCCCCAATGGCAATAATCAATCCGCCTCCAAGTCCGATTCCCTGTAAAAATGGCATCATGGTACTTCTCCCTAAAAACTGTTGATGTGGTGCAGGCTAACCTTGCTATTATCAAAAGTAAAATTAATTGTTTTTCTATATCATTAGCAATGATAATATAAATATATGCTGGATTATAAACAGATTGAAGCGTTGGCTAAAGTGATTCAGGAAGGGGGGTTTGAACGTGCTGCTCAAGCCCTTTTTTTGACCCAATCTGCCGTTTCACAGCGGGTCAGACAGTTGGAAGAGTCATCGGGACAAATTCTGATTTCGCGCACAACGCCTCCACAACCAACCACTGCCGGGAGGATTTTGCTCAAACATTATCGACAAGTGAAGTTGCTGGAAGAAGGGTTGTCGTCTGAATTAACCACCTCTTCTGCTACAGAGATGACAACCTTGTCGATCGGGATTAATGCCGACAGCTTGGCTCACTGGTTCCTCCCTGCAATCAGTCCATTATTGCAAAAGATGGATTTGTTGATCGATTTACGGGTGGATGATCAAGAACAGACTCACCGTTATTTGCGCGAAGGGGATGTGGTTGGCTGTGTTAGCACTGAAGCCAATGCTATGCAAGGATGTAAAGTCGAAAAACTCGGGATCATGACTTATCGTTTGCTGGCAACCTCTGACTTTATCGAACGCTGGTTTTCAGATGGACTTTCACTTGAATCTTTCAAACATGCTCCGGCGGTTATTTATAATCGCAAAGATCGGCTCCATAATCGATTTTTTAAACAATATCTAGACATGGCACCGAAAACGATAGCGGCACATTATATCCCTGCCCCTGAACAATTTTTGCAGGTTATTTCTGCCGGCTATGGTTATGGGATGGTGCCTGACTGGCAAGGCTCTGAATTATTGAAGTCAGGACAATTACAGGAACTGCTTCCTGGAGCAGTGCTGCAGCTTGATCTTTATTGGCATTGCTGGAATCTGGCTGTCCGTCCGTTACAGAATTTTTCTGCTCAGCTGGTTATTGAAGCCAGAAAGCACCTTGAAACCTGATACTATTATTCCCCCCTCAGATTAATATACTTTAAATAAATCTTTGTTATTTGATAATTATCATGTAAGATACGGCTATCTTATTTTCAGACAGGAGTCTGTAAGTGAAGTTACGCCACTGGATATTGATAGCAACCCTGTACTTTTGTCTTCCTGGATACGCTGCAGCCGAAGTGGAGACTATTTTTGGCACCGTCAGGGATGCTCAGAGTGGTGTTTTTCTCAGTGGTGTTGAAATACACGCAACCAATGACTTTACTTTGAGCAATTCAACTGGGAACTTCCAACTACAATCCGATGGATCTGAACTCGTAGCACGCCTCCCTGGTTACCTGCCAAAAAAGGTGGCTGCTGATTTCCCTCTCCATTTGAAGCTGCAACCCTTCACTCCGAAAGCTCTCTACCTCTCCTACTGGGCTGCCGACAGTAACGACCGGCGGAATCATCTGCAGCAGTTAATTGCTGAAACAGGAATGAACGCGCTGGTGATTGACCTTAAGTCCTCCCGTGGGGATATTGCCTTTCGCAGCCAGTTGCCATTAGCGCGGGAGGTTGGTGCACAGCGGGTACGCACGCTGAAAGATCTGCCGGAGTTTTTGGCTGAGCTGAAGCAGCAAGGAATTTATACCATCGGTCGGATTGTGGTTTTTAAGGATGCTGCCCTGGCCAGGAATCGACGTGATCTGGCGGTTCATACTCTGGATGGTTACCTCTGGGAGGATCATGAAAAGATCAGCTGGACAGATCCTTTTAACCCGGAAGTCTGGGATTATAATATCAGTATTGCGGAAGAGGCTGCAGCTTTAGGATTTGATGAAATTCAATTCGACTATATCCGCTTTCCAGCAAAATCAGATTTGATGTTTTCCCGAGAGAATACCGGAGAAAATCGGGTTGCTGCTATTAATGGCTTTCTGCAGCGTGCCAAACAACAATTGGCCAATTACCCGGTGATGACCTCGGCCAATATTTTTGGCTATATCTGCTGGAAGCACAAGGATCAGAAAATTGGCCAACGACTGATCGACCTGGCTGAACATGTTGACTACATTTCACCAATGCTCTATCCGTCCGGTTTTCCGCATGGCGTCCCCGGATACAAAAACCCGGTGGAAAATTCTTACGAAGTTATTGCCCATTCTTTGCAAAAAGCCAGTGCGCTGACGGGACTTCCTGCCGTTCGTTTTCGCCCCTGGTTACAAGCGTTCAGGGATTATGCCTTTGACCGAAGAAGTTTTACTGCGAATGAAATCCATGCTCAGATCAATGCGAGCGATGCCAGCGGCAGTCATGGTTGGATGTTGTGGAATGCCGCCAGCCGTTTCAGTCTTGCAGGACTTCAGCAGGTGGTTCCACTTGGTGAACTGAATCTTGTTGATGCCAGCCCAAAAGCTGGAGATTCGACAATCCTGACCAAAGCAGCAGATCAAAATTTTCGGTTCTATCCACAATAAAAAGGCTGCGGTTGAGTAATACCGCCCCAAATAGTTCTTCGTAACTGAGTACCGACAGCATGTTGCAACAGATTTTCGAATTGCTC
>JAKIUD010000108.1 GCA_021647765.1 Desulfuromusa sp.
TCCATGAACACCTCCTGATAGAATTTGGTGTTCACAGGTTTACGCGGTTGCTATTCAATTGTCAGAGAACTATTGTCTTCGATGTACTGGCACTTTTTTTAGTCCACGATGTTGTGGCACTTACCACCTAGAAATAATGATCGGCATTATCTGTCCCGACTCAAACGTTGTCAAGTTACACCGACTTATCTGTAACGTTTCCTTGACAGGGTGTCTTCATGAAGGTTATAAATTGCTCATGATTAAGAGATTCCACCTGTTTTTGGGGTTTATTTTGCTATTATTGCTGTTAAGCAACTTTTGTTCTGCGGGAATTTATCGTTATGTTGATGCGCAGGGAAAGTTGCATTTTACTAATGTCCCTACCTCAACGAAGTTTCGCTTTTATACAGGTGAAATAAAAAAGGGCAATTTGGATGATTTGATTGAACAATCCGCACAAAGATTTCAGTTGGATCGGGCATTGATCAAAGCTGTTATCAAGGTTGAAAGCGATTTTAATCCACGAGTTGTTTCTGCCAAGGGAGCACAAGGATTGATGCAGCTTATGCCTGACACAGCAAAAGAGGTTGGAGTCTACAATCCTTTTGATCCGTCTGAATCCATCCAGGGTGGATCCCTTTATTTGCGCAAAATGCTTGATTCTTTTGATAGTAATCTGGATTATGCACTGGCAGCCTATAACGCTGGGCCGGGCGCAGTTCGCAAGTATGGTGGTGTTCCCCCCTATGAAGAGACGCAAAATTATGTCAGACGGGTTAAACATTACTTTGACTATTACTCCCGATCAAAGGATATTTTTTGATGGCTAGGGATATAAAATTACTGAATCTACCAAATATTTTGACTCTGTCCCGGATTGCAGCTGTCCCAGTGATTGTTTTGTTGTTGTTATTCGAGTCAAGACAGAGTTGTTTCTGGGCCGCAGTTGTTTTTACCGCTGCTTCGATGACTGACTGGTTAGATGGTTACCTGGCACGAAAATGGGGAATTGTAACGATTCTCGGCAAATTTCTTGATCCTCTGGCTGATAAATTGATCGTTATGGCTGCTTTGATCATGCTCATTCCCCTTGACCGTGTACCTGCCTGGGCGGTTTTTGTGATTCTTGCCCGAGAACTTATTGTTTCCGGTATCCGTTCTATTGCTTCATCGGAGGGAATTGTTATCGCTGCTAGTGATCTGGGGAAATACAAAACTATTTTTCAGATGATTGCAATTGTCGGGTTGTTACTCCATTACCGCTACTATTGGTTCTTTGGAGTGCAGTTCGATTTCCTCTATCCGTCACTCCATAATGCCGGCATCTTTGTTTTCTATATTTCATTGGTTCTGACTGTCTGGTCAGGCATAGATTACTTTGTGAAATTTTTTAAGGTTTTTGCAAAATAAGCGGGTCAAAATTCTATTGACACTCGACAAACCGTTTTGCTATACATACATCCGCTCGTCGCAGCGGGCAATATTTGAGCGGGAATAACTCAGTGGTAGAGTGCAACCTTGCCAAGGTTGACGTCGCGAGTTCGAATCTCGTTTCCCGCTCCATTAAAATCCAAAGGCCAGATCATTTTGATCTGGCCTTTTTTTACTTAATTAACTCTGTACTGAGCCTTTTGCAAAAGTCGTCATCCTCGTAAAAATGGGGATCCAGTTTTGACAAACCCAAGAAACCTCTGGATTCCTGCCTGCGCAGGAATGACGACCTCTGAATTTTAAAGACTTTTGCAAGAGGCTCTACTGAAAATGGATAGGTTTGGGCGAGACTGAAAGTCCCTTTACAAGCAAAGTCAAAATCCCCATTGGTCGTCATCCTCGCGAATGCGGGGATCCACGTCTCACAGAAGTACCGGATTCCCGCCTGCGCAGGAATGACAGAATTGAGTAGCAACAGAAATTATTGGACTAAAGTCCATAGTTTTGACTAGCGTGATGGAACAATAAAAAACCCTTTAAAGGACTTGCTTTAAGCAGCTATTTGATGACAAAATATCAAGTTTGTGGAAGATATTCAAAATGGCATTACTTGGCGTTACTTTAAATGTATTGCAGTAAAATTGGGGCTGTCCCAAGTTTACTGCAATACTGCTTAAACTAGCGCCATTCGGGACAGTCCCGGTTTTGCTGCCATAGGTTCTTGAGCTAGCGTCATTCAGAATATATCCACCGATTTTTTTCGAGGTGTTGAATGGAGTTTGTACGTGCCAAAAGTGCCGGTTTTTGTATGGGGGTTAGCTTGGCCTTGCATAAACTGGACAATATTATTGCGGAAGAAAATATTTCCGGGGACATTTATATTCTTGGTTCTATTATCCATAATCCCCAAGTTGTTGCAGAGTACGCTGAAAAAGGGGTCATCAGCGTCGATTCTCCTGAAGAAATTCCACCGGGTTCAATCGTTGTCATTCGTGCTCATGGTATCACTAAGCAGGTTCAATATTCTCTGTCCCAGCGTGGTATTCTGGTCATTGATGCCACTTGTCCCAAGGTGAAAGACGCCTGTTTGTCAATTGAAGAAAATACCCAAAAAGGGAGAGTTCTCCTTTTATTTGGTGAAGAAGCACATCCGGAAGTTAAATGTCTTCTGAGCTATGCTGCCGGTAAAACTGTTGTTTTTGACACTCTTGAAGAATGTCAGACGTGTGACCTCGATCCTGCTCTTAAGTATTGTCTGGCGGCTCAAACGACTCAGGATAAACATGTTTTCGATGCAATCAGCCGTGAGTTGTCAAAACGTAAAGGTCTTGATCTGATCGTTCTGGACACTATCTGCAATGCGACCAGAATGCGTCAGGGTGAAGCTACAAAAATAGCAGATAAAACTGATTTTGTTATTGTTGCTGGTGGTTATAATAGCAGTAATACCCGACGCTTGGCTCAGGTAATAGAAACCAGTGGTACTGCTGCGTTGCATGTTGAAACGGCAGATGAATTACCTCTGGATGATTTAAGGAAATTCCAGAAAATTGGTTTGACGGCAGGCGCCTCGACACCGAAAAAGATAGTTGACAAGATTCAGAAAGTTTTGGAATCGCTTTAGGAGAAGTAATTTGAGTAATGGTGTAAAAAATATTTCTGAGCAGATTGGCTCTTTCTGTCCTGCTAGTACCAGTGCCAGGGATGAGCGCAATACTATTATGCAGTTACGTAATATTGGACAGCCATTGTTTTTGTCGGGAAACGAAGGAGAAACAACGCTGTATACCGGTGTTCTATGCTCAGATACTACAAATCAACAGGGGGCAAAAGTATTTTCGGGAATGATCCCTCCTTTATCTCTGGAAAATCTTGGCGATTCTCGATTTTGTCAGGATCATGGAATTCGTTACCCCTACCTGGGCGGATCCATGGCTAAGGGAATCAGTTCTGTCAAAATGGCTCAGGAATTTGGCCAAGCGGGAATGCTTGGTTTTTTTGGAGCCGCCGGACAGAGTTTGGAGAATATTGAAGCTGCTATATCCAGCTTGAAGCAATCTGGTTGCCCTTTTGGTTTCAATCTGATCCATAGCCCTACCGAGCCGGAACTGGAAAAAGCTCTGGCGGAGCTTTACCTGCGGCACGAGATTCGCCTCATTGAGGCTTCTGCTTTCCTCGCATTGACTTTGCCAATTGTTCGCTATCGCACCATGGGTATCCATCGAAATGATAAAGGTGATGTGGTTGCTCCAAACCGAATTATTGCTAAGGTTTCCCGCGAAGAAGTTGCCGCCCGTTTTTTTGCGCCGCCTCCGAAAAAGTTATTGCGTCTGCTAGTTGAATCGGGCGATTTGACTGACGCACAAGCTGAAATGGCGGCGGAGATTCCGGTCGCTCAGGATGTGACAGTTGAAGCTGATTCTGGTGGGCATACCGATAACCGTCCGGCACTCTCCTTATTTCCAACAATAATGGCGCAAAAAGAGCAGTTTCAACAGCAATATGGTTATCGACAAAAACTTCGGGTCGGTTTGGGAGGTGGTATTTCAACTCCGGCTTCTGCTTTGGCTGCATATTCTATGGGGGCTGCTTATGTGGTCACGGGATCGGTCAATCAGGCCTGTATCGAATCTGGCACCTGTGATGAAGTGCGAAAAATGTTGGCTGAAACCCGACAGGCAGATATCACCATGGCTCCATCGGGCGATATGTTCGAAATGGGAGTCAAAGTTCAAGTGGTGAAACGTGGCACCATGTTTTCTATCCGCGCGCATAAGCTTTATGAATTGTATCGTGCTTATGACAGCATGGAGCAACTCCCCGTAGCAGAACGGGAAAAACTGGAAAAGACGTTCTTCCGGGCTCCTTTGGCGACTGTCTGGGATCAGACCCGCAGCTATTTTGCTGTGCGCGACCCTCGCCAGGTAGAGAAAGCAGAGGCTGACCCAAAATATAAAATGGCTCTGGTGTTCCGCTGGTATCTTGGTCAATCTCCGGTTTGGGCTAACCGGGGCGAAGCTTCTCGTAAAATTGATTATCAAATCTGGTGTGGCCCAGCAATGGGGGCTTTTAATGAATGGGCGCGTGGATCCTTTTTAGAGGATGTTGCGCAACGCAAGGTTGTCACTGTCGCGTTTAATATCCTTTTTGGCGCTGCAGTGTTACAGCGTGCAAATCAACTAAAACAGCAGGACAGCCAGTTCCAGTTCGATTCCACCATGCTGGCACCTTTGGACATTGAAGAGATCAAGGAGTTTCTCAGTTGAAAATTGACAACAGAGATGAAGAACATCCGATAAACACCGTAAATACTGTGCCAGTCGCTATCATCGGTCTGGGTTCCATCTACCCGCAAGCTGATACGACCGGGAAGTTCTGGACTAATATCAAAAACCGGGTCGATGCAATAACCGAGGTGCCTGAGAGTCACTGGCGTTCTGACGATTACTTCGATGAGGATCCCAAAGTGGCAGATAAAGTTTATGCCAAACTGGGTGGCTTTCTCTCGCCCGTTGAATTCAGTCCGATGGATTACGGTATTCTGCCGAATGCTATAGAGGCAATCGACACTTCGCAACTACTGGGTTTGTTGGCGGTTGAGCAGGCACTTAAAGATGCGGGTTATACGACTGAAAAAGAGTTTGATCACGAACGGGTCAGCGTTATTCTTGGTATCACCGGAACCCTGGAACTGGTTGTTCCGCTCGGAGCGCGACTTGGCTATCCACGGTGGAAAGAGGCGTTAACGGATGCCGGGGTAGAGAAAGAGCTCGCTGAAGATGTTATCAGGCGGATCTCCGATTCCTACGTCCCGTGGCAAGAAAACTCCTTTCCGGGTCTGCTTGGTAATGTGGTCGCCGGACGAATCAGCAAGCACTTCAATTTTGGCGGAACCAACTGTACTGTTGATGCGGCTTGCGGTAGCTCGTTGAGTGCTCTTAATCTGGCGATCCTGGAGCTTAGCTCGGGGCGTTCCGATATGGCGGTCACCGGTGGCATCGATACCTTCAATGATATTTTCATGTATACCTGTTTCAGTAAAACCCCGGCATTGTCACCCTCAGGCCATGCGCGCCCCTACGACGCTGATAGTGATGGCACCACACTGGGCGAAGGTTTGGGGATTGTGGTTCTGAAACGTCTTGAGGATGCAGAACGCGATGGCGACAATATCTATGCAGTTGTCAAGGGGATCGGGGCGTCGAGCGATGGTAGTGGCTCGGCGATCTATGAACCAAGTGCCAAGGGGCAGGCAAAAGCATTTAGACGTGCTTATGAACAGGGCAAAGTCACTCCCGATACGATTGAATTGATAGAAGGTCATGGAACCGGTACCAGGGTAGGGGATGCTGTTGAGGTTGCTGCTCTGCATGAAGTTTTTGGTAAAGCTGAAAAGCCGTGGTGCGCCCTGGGTTCAATTAAATCACAGATTGGTCACGCTAAAGCGGCTGCCGGCGTTGCCGGATTAATTAAGGCAAGTCTGGCTCTGTATCACAAGGTTTTACCACCGACGATTAAAGTTAATAAGCCAGCTGAGAGTCTGACTGCTGCTAACACCCCATTCTATATCAATACCGAAGCGCGGCCATGGGTGACCCGGGGTGATCATCCCCGTCGTGCCGGGGTCAGTGCCCTTGGTTTCGGCGGCAGCAATTTTCATTGTCTGTTGGAGGAATATCAATCGGCCAAACAGATTATCGATTGGGATGGCAATGTACAGATTATCCCATTTTCTTCTGCCGATGATGCTGGCCTGAAAAGTCAGTTAAACGACTTCAATACGGAGATGGAATGGTCACAACTGCGCCTTAAAGCCGATAATTTGCGGCATCAATATCAGCCAACGGATTTAAGTCGATTGATTCTGGTGGTCGAAAAGGATCAAACCAAACGTACCTCTCAATGGCAGAATGCTCTGGCGATGCTGGAGAAAAATAATGGACAGAAAGCATGGGAAACACCTGATGGTATCTATTATGCTGCTGGTGAACTAGATGGTTCCACCGCTATGTTGTTCCCCGGACAGGGGGCGCAGTACCCCGGTATGCTCAAGGATCTGGCACTGCAATTTCCTGAATTTCTGACCTCTTTGATTGATGCTGACCATGTCTTTGCTACCAATACCAACACCATTGGTGGCAGTTT
>JAKIUD010000027.1 GCA_021647765.1 Desulfuromusa sp.
ATGTCAGTGTCATCTTCAGCGCAATGCTCAGGCTTATGTTCCAAAAGTTGCTATGCGGGGAAAAGTTGCCGGTGAATTACGCCAGATATTTACTTCAGGTGATCGAGAAGAAGCGGATCAGAGATTGAAAGATTTTGTGACAAAGTATGAAAAATCTGCGCCACGCCTGTCAGAATGGGCTGAAGAAAATATTCCCGAAGGACTAACCGTTTTTAAGTTGCCAGTTGAACACCAGAAAAGAATGCGAACTTCCAATAGTATCGAACGACTGAACAAGGAAATCAAAAGACGAACCAGAGTGGCCACTTTATTTCCAAACGAAGAATCTTTGCTCCGTTTGGTCAGTGCCATACTTGCAGAGATCAGTGACGAATGGGAAACGGGGAAAGTTTATCTCAGCATGGAGACAAAATGAAATCTGTCGCTATTTTACAGAAAAAATGTTGCTTTATCAAAGTGCGCAGGTCAGTGATTCTGGAAGTGGGGTGCAGATAACGGGAGATGTAGGTTCAGGGAGTACCGCCTCCCCTGCATTACAGGAGCAGGGACAGGTTTACGGTCAGGCCCAGCAACAGCCCCGTCAAGTTGCAGATCTTCAAGAGGATGAAATCACCTATTTTGATCCATCAACCATCCCGGATTCAACTCCTATCCCCGATACGGACTGGGTCTTTGAGGTGCCTATCAATGTCAGCACCCTTCCAGCCGAGGTAAATAAATTAGGGGTTGTTTGTGAAGTATTTAGCTTTTCTCACCCTAGTGGCTTTAAAAGTGAGTATGGAAAAGCAAAAAGAAGACTCGATTTAACGGCCGGCTCTTATCATGATTCTATTTTGATTGGAGTGGATAGGTCTGTTAACTATCTCAGGGACAGAAGCCTCGAGTATGAGTGCTATATGTATTTGATCGGCCCGGGAAATCGTTGGAAAGCTCCCAGTAGTGATCCCAACAGTACTCCTTATTGGCGGCGGGCAGACCCTGATAGGCTACTTAGATGGAAAACTGACCGGCAAACCCTACCAGAATAAAACCGTATCGGTAGGGAACAATGACGAAATAACACGATCTGCTAAAGTTGGAAAGTTGGGAGATGTCATTCAACAGAATAACCGAGAAAGGAGGAGAAAATGAAAGTACGTAGATCATGGGTAGTAGTTGGTGTCATGTTGATGGTTATAGCTGGTGCAGCTATGCCAACTTATGCCGCAGGGTGGATTAAAATTATTGGAGTTGACGGAGAATCTCAAGATAATAATCATAAAAATTGGATTGAAATATGCGGCGCACCAATCATCGTACCCAGAACCAAGGGAGCAGAGGGAGGCGACATCAAGTTATCCATCATCGGTGGAAAGTCGGTATCAGTCCTGCGGAGCTTTTCTCAAAACCGCCATGCATTCAAAAGTGTCATTATTGATGCCCCACCCAGGAAGATGATACTCAACAATGTGACCATCACCTCGATGTCAACCAGAATGGATGCAAGAACCGGAAAACAAGTGGCTTACCTCTCCTTGCATTATGAAATGTGATTTCTAAACAATAGGAATGTTACCGGCTACGGGCCAGAAAGTCTGGTTGGTAAAAAAGTCAGCAGGCACAGCGCCTGCAACAGATGTTTGCATTGCTGTCATTATAAACCACACGAAGTGGCAAGACTGGCTAGCAACCTCAAGCTGAGGACGACAGATGTCATTGAGCAATACCTGGAATCTGAACAAAACTACCTCGGGATTAACTCTGAGAATAGAGCCCGTGTTTTTCTGGCCGGATCTGATTGTAGAGTCCATAGGGATCGTCCGCTGGTCTGTCGCCTGTATCCCCTTGGTTAGCAGGGAACGGTTGCTGCTTTTCTGGATGCATAGGAAACAACCCCTTATTTTGCTGCACGGGATCAATACCGATAACTGCTTTTGACGTCCTATGTAGTAGACTTGGAACTGTCCCGAAGTTTACAATCCACGAAGAAGGCGGCGATTCGCACCTCAAAAGTCAAAATGAGACCCTTATTTGGCTCTTATTCTTACAAATCTCAGCAGTTTGCTCTGATCCACCCTATCTCGCGTTAATTATCTTGTCCGGTTTGACGACAATTAAGATGGCCGGTTGAGTTCCTCTGTTTTTTCAGGTGTTTTTTTTCTATAACTCCCCCCTTTGATTTTAATAATGCTGGCATGGTGGATAATCCAAACGACCACCGCCACGGTCATTAATGCATCGTAAAGATTTGATCCCATTGGCTGAAGAATTGATTGGGATATGCGTTCTTAAATAACTAAACTTAAACTATTGCCTTTTGCAATCTTGTCTCTCTCCCCACGGCATAACTTTCTTCCTCGCAACTTCAAGCTAAGTACTTGAAATTACTTAACATTAAAAGGTAGACGTTACTCCATGAAAATTCACCCGCAGGGTGTGGGTCGCTAATTAGCGATATAGGATAGGAACGGTATAGCAACTTAGTTATTTAAGATCGCTCACGGCACAAAACCCCTTTATGCTGTGATTTTTTGGCTGCATGGATAAATTCTTAATTGACAACCTTCGGGAAATACGATAACTGATAACACTGTTATGAAGATAGTTAAAAAAAATAGCTACATTTTTTGATTTACTGTAAATTAAAATAGATAAAACTTAATAATATGCAATTTGAAATTGTTGTACGTATAATGCAGTTTTCTGAACAAGACGAGGATGGCCGTTCAAGGCTGTCTGGATTGTTTTTAATGTTTATCTCTTGCACAGTGCAAAATTAGGGTAGCTGCGCATTATCGTGGCATTGATATTTCAGGAAGGAACGCTATATGGGATTGAACAATAAGCTTGATGATCTGGATAAAAGAATTATCCGTGTTTTAAGTGAAGACGGGCGTATCCCTGTAAAAAATCTTGTGGATAGGCTCGACATTTCAAATCCGACGATAAATTCCCGGATGAAAAACCTGATTAACTCTGGTGTTTTAAAAATTGCAGGACTGGTTGACATCTTTAGGACTAAGGGATTGATCCTGGCCTTGGTTGCTATCAGGGTAAAGGATGACAGCAAAATGGATGAAACTTTGACCCGGATTTCAGAACTCGATGATGTTCATTCGGCAATGGCTGTAACAGGGAGATATGACATTTTTGCCGAAGTTGTTTTCGCTGGTGAGATGGAAGCTCTCTATAACTTCATGTCACAAAAACTACCAGCCCTGGAGAATATTGGATCCAGCGAATCATTTGTTGTGATGAAGTCAAAAAAGAAATGGTTATTACTTCCTCCTGGCTTAATTAATCGATGGGATTAATAACCAGTGTACTTATTGAGTGGTATAGAAAATATTAATTTTTATACTTTCCAGTAATTGGGTTACTGGAAAGTAGCAGACAACCTAAAAAAGGAGAATTATTATGAAAATGGTTAGGTTTCTTAGCTTGTTGTTTTTAGTGTTTATGTTGTCGTTTATGTTTGTTTCACCGGTATTTGCGGCGGAAAAAGTTCTTAAAATCTCAATGGATCCAAGTGACTCAGGCATAGATACTTTTAATCCTTTTACGGCAAACGGGACAAATAACATCTATTATATAGTCTATGACAGATTGGTGGAGATGGGGGCAGATGGTGTTATTTATCCACATTTATTGAAATCATGGGACGTTTCCGATGATGGCTTAACGATTACTTTTACTTTAAGGAAGGATGTTAAATTCCATGATGGGTCTCAGTTGAATGCTGAGGTCCTTAAATGGTTTTTGCAAAACATGGCAAAAGGTAAATCAAAGTATATGGTCGCGGCGGTTGAATCTATTGATATTAAAGATAATTTAACCGTTGTTTTGAATATGAGCCGTCCAGATCCAAATATTTTATATAACTTCACGTCCTCTTTTGCGGGGATCCCGAGTAAGCAGGCTGTTGAAAAATATGGCAAAGATTATGGTCGCAAGTATGTAGTTGGAACCGGACCTTTTGAGTTTGTTTCCTGGAAAACTGGTGCTGAGGTTGTGTTAAAGAAAAATCCTGATTATCAATGGGGATGCGCTCTATCCGTCAACCAAGGTCCAGCAAGAATAGACACGATCATCATTAAAGAAATCTTGGAAAACTCAACTCGATTTCTTGAATTTAAAACTGGCGGTGTTGATGTCCTGGAAAATGTCCCCACCCTTTTCCTGGCGAAGCTCAGAGAAAATCCCGATACAAAAATTATAACTATGGCGAGTAACTCTAATTTCCACATGGTTATGAATACCCAACGTGAGTTTTTAAATAACGTCAAAATCAGAAAGGCAATCGCCCTTTCGATTGATCAGAAAAGCATATTAAAAGCGGTGTTTCAAGGAAATGGCAGCCCTGCCTATACCTATCTTATTGATCGATTACCGGCACGAAATGTTGCTAAGAAATATGAAATCAGGTACGACCCGAAAAAAGCCCAGGAGATTATGGCGCAAGAGGGTTGGAAAAAGAATAGTGCTGGATTTTTAACCAAAGAAGGGAAAAAATTGTCTCTATCTCTGTGGAGTAAAAGTAATTCAGATGAGCGCAAAATAGCTGAAATCATCCAGGCTGAACTTTCACAATTGGGGATTGAAGTGAAAATGGAGCAATTTGATCCCAGCTCAATTAAAGCGGAGTTTAAAAAAGGAATCCATGATTTGGTGGTACGTTCTTACGGTTGGGATAATGCTGACATTTTGGAGTGGTTTTTTAATTCGACCCGTCCCGGTTATCCAAATGTCGCTATGTGGCATGATAATGAGTCTGACTATCTGATGCAAAAAGCAATGGCCCATTCCAAAACCTCTGAAGAACGTATTCAAAACTTCAAAGATTATCATGAATATCTACTATCTCAGTACCTTTGGGCACCAATTATTAATACTGTAAATAATCATGCAATAAGTAAGCGCGTTATCATGGCCTCTGATCCAAAATTTAAAATTTTGATGGGTGGTCCTGTCCTTGTTGATATGGATCTTAAATAGTTCGTTTTATCGTATGGAGTCCACGTCCTGTGAACTCCATACGATAAAAACCAAATTTCAGTTTTATGAAATATTTTTTGCGGGATTTTTTAGGAATAGAATATGTGGACTTACATCATTCGGCGAACATTATTGTTAATTCCAATATTTCTCATCATTTCTGTTGTGGTCTTTTCTCTTATTCATATGGTTCCTGGTGATCCGATTGATTCATTACTGGGCCCGGGATCGATTGCTTCTGATCGTGTGGAATTAACCAAGCTGTATGGATTGGATAAATCACTTCCTGTCCAATATGTTGTTTGGATGAAGAATATTCTCAATGGTGATATGGGGCAATCAATCATAGAGAAGCAACCCGTGCTGGATATGATACTTTATAATACGCCGTTCACGCTGCGATTGGGGTTAGCCTCGCTTGTCATCTCTTTTGTCCTCGGTATTTTCCTGGGAGTTATCTCTGCTGCAGCCAAAAATACCTTTATTGATTACATCTCCATGATTATCGCATTGCTTGGCGTAACGGTTCCTGCTTTCTGGCTCGGTTTGATTCTGATGTTGATTTTTTCCGTTATGCTGGGTTGGTTTCCGGTCTCTGGGTCTGGCAGTTTTCAAGCTCTGGTTTTGCCCGCGATCACCGTGGGTCTGGGAGGGGCTGGACTTATTGCACGAATCACCAGAGTCAGCATGTTGGAGATGTTCAACAAGGACTTTGTCTTGCTTTTATATGCAAAGGGATTAAGCAAGCCTGCAATGATTGTGAAACACATTTTTCGCAATGCTCTTATGCCGGTCATTACAATTATTGGCTTAAGACTCGGATGGATTATGGGTGGAGCCGTCACAATTGAGATCGTTTTTAGCCGCCCCGGGATTGGGAATATGCTGCTTTCTGCACTGTATCGCCGCGACTATCCAGTGGTACAGGCATCGCTGCTCGTTCTGACTATGGCGGTTATCATCGGCGCTTTTATTGCGGATATTTTGTACGCTTATGCGGATCCAAGGGTCAGAGACCTGTATAAATAAACAGAGAATTGGTGGTTGAAATGAACAAGGTGCAATCAGGATTTAGAAAACACAAATCGCCATGGGTCATAATTTTTAACAGGTTTACCGGGAATAAGATGGGTGTTATTGGAACCGTGCTGATCTTATGCCTGGTCTTTGTCGCTATTTTCGCGCCCCTGTTAGAGCCCTATTCTTATCAAAGTCAGAATATTGAAATTATGAATTCACCCCCTTCCTTAACCCATCTCCTTGGAACGGACGATTTTGGCCGAGATGTGTTCAGCCGAGTCATCAGAGGAGCCCGTATCTCATTTGTGGTTGGGGTCTTATCCGTACTGATATCGGTAGTTATCGGGGTTATTGTTGGCTCTATTGCAGGATTTTATGGTGGAGTCGTCGATATCATCCTGACGACCATAGCGGATTTAACTTGGTCGATGCCAGCAATCTTAATTGCTCTCTTGATTGTCGCTGTGACTGGTGCGGGGTTGGAAAGTGTTGTTCTTGCGATAGGGTTATCATACTGGGCTCAATATGCCCGACTTATCCGAGGTCAGATCCTTTCTTTAAAAAGTGCTGTATTTATCGAGGCGACGAGATCGTTGGGAGCCAGTGACTTTGTCCTTCTTTTCAAACATCTGATACCTAACAGCCTTTCACCTGTCATCGTTGCAGCAACTATCGGGATCGGTAATGCCATCGTTCTAGAGGCAACCCTTGGCTTTCTGGGGATGGGTGCCCAACCTCCTACCCCGAGCTGGGGAGCTATGATGAGCAATGGCACCGCCTATCTCTTTATCGCTCCGTGGATGATTATTTTTCCCGGTCTTGCCATGATGATTACCGTTTTGGGTTTTAATTTGTTTGGTGATGCATTGATAGATGTTATGGACATCAAAAACAAGGATTCCATTTAATGTCATTCTTGAAAGTAAAAGATTTACAGGTTGAATTTCGGGTTGATAAAAAGATGATCAAACCGATTGAGGGAGTTTCCTTCCAGATGCAAAAGGGTGAAGTTCTTGGCATGGTGGGGGAGACCGGATCGGGTAAGTCGCTGACAGCTCATGCCATCGTAGGACTATCGACGTTGGCAGGGGGAGTTATCGGCGGGAGTATCAAATTTGAGGGTCAGGATCTTCTGTCTCTCTCCGAAAAAGAGATGCAGTCAATCAGGGGGGCTCAAATAGCATTTATTCCCCAGAATCCCATGACGTCTTTAGATCCCGTCTACCGGGTCGGGGATCAAATTATTGAGGCTTTACGTCAGCATGTCAAAATAAGCAAACGAGAAGCTAAACTCCAAGTCATTGAGGTTATGGCAAGGCTGAATATTCCGAATCCTGAGCGGGTCTTTCATCAGTATCCGCACCAACTTTCCGGTGGCTTAAAACAAAGAATTGTCATTGCTATCGGTGTGTGTACCAATCCGAAACTATTGGTTGCCGATGAACCGACAACGGCATTGGATGTCACCGTCCAAGCTCAAATTATACGCTTATTTAAAGAGATGACCGTGGAGAGAGGGATCAGCCTGTTCCTGATAACCCATGATCTGGGCGTGATTGCTCAAGTTTGCGATAAGGTCGCAGTCATGTACGCTGGGAATATGGTTGAATTCGGGAGCATTGAAGCTCTGTTTAAGAACCCTCGTCATCCCTACACCAAAGCGTTACTGGATTGTATCCCTACGATTGGCATGGCAAAAGGATCTTTATCTGCAATCTATGGCAGTGTACCCAGTTCCGGTGTTTATCCAAGTGGCTGCCGTTATCACCCCCGCTGTCCATATGCTGACGAACAGTGCAGAAAGACTATGCCGCCATTACTGGAAGTCGAAGTGGAAAATTGGGTGGCCTGCTATAAATATTATGGAAAAAAGTAATCATATGGAAAAAATTATAGAGATTAAAAACCTTTCCGTTTCATTTGCCGTCAGAGGGGGATTGCTGCTGCGAAAGATTGGAACCGTTAAGGCTGTCGACGATGTTTCCTTTTCGATCAACAAAGGGGAGATATTAGGGGTTGTTGGTGAATCCGGGTGCGGGAAATCGACCCTGGCACGGTTAATCCTCCGTCTGATTGAACCCACGCGGGGTAGCGTGACTTTTGCTGGAATTGATATTTTAAAATTGTCTAAAAAAGTTTTGCGCCAGCAACGGCGGCACATGCAGATGGTTTTTCAGGATCCTTACTCGGTTATGGATCCCCGCTATACAATTTTCAGAAGTATTGCGGAACCTTTTCAAATTCAAAATATCAGGTTTACCACAGAAGAGAAACGCAAAAAGGTTGATGACCTTCTGGAACTGGTTGGCTTGAGTTCTGAACATGGTTTTTCCTACCCGCATGAGCTTTCAGGCGGACAAAAACAGCGTGCAGATATCGCGCGCATGCTGGCATTGACCCCTCAATTTGTCATATTGGATGAGCCAACGGCGGCACTGGATGTTTCGGTGCAAGCGCAAATTATCAAATTACTTGAAGGATTAAGGGAACGTCTGGATTTGACCTTGCTGTTTATTTCACATGACCTGTCGCTGGTCAGTTATTTTTGTGACCGGGTTATCGTCATGTATCTGGGGAGAATTGTCGAAATCATATCCGCTGATCTGATTGGAAAAAATCCACATCACCCTTATACTCAAGCGTTAATTGAGAGTATTTTTAAAGCGGTACCTGATGAAAAAAGTACCGCTGCCCCCCTTGAAGGAGAAGTCCCCAGCCCATTCAACTTACCCCGAGGTTGTGTGTTTGCATCACGCTGTCGGTATGCGCAACCCATCTGCCTGGAGAAATCTCCGAACCTGGA
Organism: Desulfuromusa sp.; assembly: GCA_021647765.1. GTDB lineage: Bacteria > Desulfobacterota > Desulfuromonadia > Desulfuromonadales > Geopsychrobacteraceae > Desulfuromusa. The sequence goes on from JAKIUD010000027.1 coordinate 8,798, forward strand.
AGAATCCGGAGACGGCGGTCAGGTCGCATGCTATTTCCCCCTGGATAGTAATTGAATTGTTGATAATAGGTACTCAATGAGCAATTTATTAATAACGAACGGCAGCATTATCGACGGTACCGGTAAACCCGCGTACCTCGCTGACATTGTGATTGAAAACGGCAAAATTGAGCGAATCGGTACGACATCAGGTGCGAATTTCGATACCGTCATTGATGCTACCGGCATGATTGTATGTCCTGGATTCATAGATATCCACTCACACACCGATTTTACAATCGCAGTTAATCCGAAAGCCGAAAGTAAAATCAGACAAGGGGTCACGACAGAAATTGTTGGAAACTGCGGAATGAGTGCAGCACCCCTGACAAGCGCATTTATGTCACAACTGAAAGACCGTCTGACCATTAATTCTGACTATGGCAAAGCTGAAGATATCGGGAACTGTTGGGAGACATTCGAAGAATATCTTGAATATCTGAATGATTTGCCACTGGGTATTAATCTCATGCCATTGGTTGGCTTCGGTACTTTACGGACTGCAGTTATGGGACTGAAAAGCGGGTCGCCTAGTGCAGATGAAATGCGACAAATTGAGAACCTGCTGGAGAAGAGTCTTGAGGAAGGCGCCGCTGGCTTGTCGACTGGTCTTGAATATTTGCCGGATTCATTAAGTTATGCCGATGAATTAATCGCACTCTGCCGTGTCGTTAAACGGCAAAACAAGCTTTATGCCTCGCATATCAGGGGGGAAGCTCAAACCCTGTTTTCCGCTGTTGAAGAGGCTATTCGCTGTGGTGAAGAATCTGGCTGTAAAATTCAAATTTCGCACCTGAAGTTAGGTGGACAGTTCAACTGGGGGAAAACAGATCAGTTATTTGCTCTGTTGGACGGGGCAATTCCCAGGGGGGTGCGTTTGTCCTGGGATCAATACCCATACATCGCCTGGGGATCAGGTCTGGAGGACTATCTCCCGCGCTGGGTCAGACAGGACGGGTATAAAAAAACTATTCAAAATTTGACCGATCAAACGACCCGAAAGAAGATCAGACGGGAGATCGATTGCGCCATCAAAGCGGGGACTCACGCCTATAATATTGCTGCCTGGGAAAATATTCAGGTCATAAAGGTCAGATCGCCCGAATTCAAACCTTTTGAAGGGAAAAGAATAAGCGAGATTTCCGCAGCATTAAATGTTGATTCACTCGAATGTGTTTTTGAGATGTTGATCAAAGAGCAGGGGGATTTACCAACACTGGTTTTCTGTATGGACGAAGCCGATATTGAAAGTATCATGAGGCATCCGCAGACCATCATTGCCAGCGACGGCAGGGCGGTAGCCACGTATGGTGAACTGCACAAAGGGAGTCCACATCCTCGATATTATGGAGCCTTTCCCCGGGTTTTAGGGAAATATGTCCGAGAGGATAAGGTGTTACCCCTGGAGACGGCGATAAAGAAAATGACGTCAATGCCTGCCGGGGTCATGAATCTGCAGGACAGGGGTACGCTTGCTGTCGATATGGTTGCGGATATCACTGTTTTTGATCCAGAAACGATCTGCGATCTCGCCACCTATGAAAATCCTCATCAATATTCACAGGGCATTGATAAAGTAATAATCTCTGGCGCAGTCGTTATTGATCAGGGGAAGCATACCGGAAGAATGATGGGACAAATTATAAAATGAGAAAAAATCCGCGGCTAGAAATCAACCTGCGCAAATTGCAACAAAACGTAGCAACAGTTTTTAACCTGTGTGCTGCCAAAGGAGTTGAAGTTGTCGGGGTAACAAAAGGGTTTGCAGCACTGCCTGAAATCGCCCAGGTTATGGTTGACGGAGGCATTAAAATCCTCGGCGACTCACGGTTGGAAAATATTCTTACTTTAAGGGACGCTGGCATCAAAGCAAAGATGATGCTTCTCCGAATCCCCATGTTGCATGAAGTCGATCTTGTCGTGAAATTGGCTGATTGTAGTTTGAATTCTGAATTAGTCGTCATAAAAGGCCTTTCAACTTCGGCCATTAAACAAAAAAAAATCCATAATATCATATTGATGGTTGATCTGGGTGATTTACGGGAAGGTGTTCTACCGGAGGATGTTTTTAGTCTGGTTAAGGAGATTCGTCATTTAACCGGGGTTAGATTAAAGGGGTTGGGAGTTAATTTTAATTGTATCAGCGGAGTTGATCCAACTCCTGAAAAATTGCTGCAATTGGTCTCTCTAGCTACAAAAATAGAAAGAAATCTTGGGGTAAAGCTAGAAATACTCTCAGGAGGTAACACCAGTTCTCTGGCTTTAGTCATAAACGACACACTCCCAGAACAAATCAATCAATTAAGAATCGGTGAAGGAATCCTTTTAGGACATACGGATATTTTCACTGAGATCAAAGGAGCTTTTCAGGATTCGATTACGTTATTTGCCGAAATTATAGAATTAAAACAAAAAGAATCAACCCCCTCAGGTTCAATCTCCAGAGATTCCTTTGGACAAATCCCGAAGATTAAAGCTAAGGGAGTCAGAACCAGAGCTATTCTTGCGATCGGAAAACAAGACATATATCCTGACAATCTGGTTCCCCTTGACCAAGATATAACAATTGTCGCTGCCAGTAGTGACCATTTGGTTGTTGATGTTACCGAATCAAAAACTTCATTCAAGGTTGGTGATGAAATTCAATTTATCCTAACCTACCCTGGGATTCTCTCTGCGATTACTTCCAAATATGTGAAGGTCTACACGGATTAAAGTTTTAGAAGAAGGTCTCTCTGCCTGACCATGTTTTTAGCTCTTTAACCGGGGATTTTGCTACAGTTTGAAGCATCGAAGGTAAAAGAGCCTTGCACAGAGTCATTTAATATGAGAATTGATACTGAAAAGGAGATTATGGTGATGATGTCAGAAAGTTATAACAGCATAGAAGAGAAGTTTGGAGCGAAAAATTACAAGCCTCTGGATGTCGTATTGAACCGTGGTCAAGGCATCTGGGTCTGGGATGTTGATGGTAACAAATATATGGACTGCTTGTCCGCTTATTCTGCAGTGAATCAGGGGCATTGTCACCCTAAAATTAAACAGGCTTTGATCGAGCAAGCAGACAAGCTCACCTTAACCTCAAGAGCATTCAGAAACGACCAGCTTGCCCCATTCTACAAAGAACTGTGTGAGCTTACAAATTCCCACAAAGTTCTGCCCATGAATAGTGGCGTTGAGGCCGTTGAAACGGCAATTAAGTGTGCACGAAAGTGGGGATATGAGACCAAGGGCGTTGAACACAACAAAGCTGAAATCATCGTCTGTGAAAACAACTTCCACGGCAGAACTCTGGCAGTTGTCGGGTTCAGTACTGATGATAATGCTCGTAACAACTTCGGGCCATTCGCTCCCGGTTTCAAAATAATCCCTTTCGGCGATGCTGGGGCTCTGGAAGAGGCTATTACTCCCAATAGCGTTGCATTTTTGGTGGAGCCTATTCAGGGAGAGGCTGGTGTTATCATTCCACCAGCAGGCTATCTGAAAGAGGCTCAGAAAATTTGTAAAAAACACAATGTGATTTTTATTCTGGATGAAATTCAGACGGGTCTAGGAAGAACAGGAAAGCTCCTCGCCGAAGAGCACGAAGGCATTGTCCCGGATCTGACCCTGATAGGCAAAGCTCTCTCCGGTGGATTTTACCCTGTTTCCGCAGTCCTTTCCAATGACGAAGTGTTGGATGTATTGCAGCCAGGGCAACACGGGAGCACCTTTGGTGGAAATCCTCTTGCATGTGCTGTTGCCAGAGCAGCGCTGAAGGTTCTTGTTGAAGAAAATATGATCGAAAACGCAGCGACAATGGGTGATTATTTCCTTGCTGAACTGAAGAAAATCAAGAATCCGGGAATTAAAGAAGTTCGAGGAAGAGGCCTTATGATTGCCTTAGAGCTTTTTCAAGGAACTGAAGGCGGCGCCAGAGCGATCTGTGAGAAACTCATGACGATGGGTCTCCTTTGCAAGGAAACTCATACAGACACAATCCGTTTCGCCCCGCCTCTCGTCATCAAAAAAGAGGATGTCGACTGGGCTGTAGAAAGAATTAGCAAAGCTCTGCCGGGGTAAAATATTCTGAAGTGGAGGGAATGATGCCTGTCACTCCCCATCTGTAACAGGAGTTTACCCATTTTTTACTTTCTAAAAGGGGACTCCTGTGTTTTGATCCTCCGATCCCGTGTGACGCAGCCGGAAATGGAGAATGGCGTTGCGATCAGGGCGGCAAATGTTTGAGGCGTTAGCCAAGTTTTTGCCGATCCGCATAAACCATTCTCCGTTTTCGGGAACACGGGGGATGGATATCTCTCCTGAATAGTTGAAACAGTTCCAGCTGCAGATGGAGCTGCTGAAAAAGCAAATGGAGGTGAAATAGGCGCTAGCCGCAGGAGTCGCCAGCCCGGTTCTTGCTATTTTCTTACTATTTTTTTCTTGCAAGTTTCCACTACTTTAAGGTACTAAGTCTGTCTGTGTAACACCTGTGGGGTTATTTCCCGCAGGGACTTAGAATATTAAGTCCCTATCGTCTAGCCTGGCCCAGGACACCGCCCTTTCACGGCGGCGACGGGGGTTCGAATCCCCCTGGGGACGCCAAATAAGGAGAGCCTCTCTACTGAAAAAGTAGAGGGGCTTTTTTTCTTGTTTCAACGTGCTGGTAAAAACTATGGATTTTAGTTCAAGACTTTTAGTCCTGTTTCGAGCCTATACACTTTCAGTGCATAGTTGTTCAGTTGTTCATTATCGCGATTCGGAGGGGAGCCTACGCAGAAGCCCACACGCTGTGGGTGATGAAGGAGGAGAATCTCCCTGGGGATGCCATAAGAAATAGCCCTGCCGATCTTTTTCAGCAGAGCTATTTGTCATTTTATGTGTGATATCCATTGTTTAGTTTGGCTTATAATTTGGGCCAACGACTAGCAGTGGGTTAGGTAACTGTGACTGAATCATTTCCATGCTGCTACCGAACAGGGCTTTTATTGAACCATGACCATAAGCTCCCAAGATGACCAGAGTATCATGGGGTATTTGGTACAAATGCTTTTGTAAAGAGCTGCCGGGGAAGATCTGCCAGTCAAATTTGTTGATCTGCTCAATGAGCCCCTGGGTAACAAGCATTTTTTCGAGATTATTGCGATTACCGATACTGATGATTTGCAGTGGGATTTTACTTCTCTGGTGAATATCAATTGCTAATTGTAACGCATTTGCTGCACTCTGTGATCCTCCATAAAGGGCGACCAAGCTATTCCATGGTTTAAAGGCGGCTCCGGGGATCAATATCGGGAATGGCGAAATCTGGAGGATTCTTCTGACTTTTTGACCAATATGCCCCAGACCAATTCGGGCGGTTACATCACTCATGGAGCGAGGGCAGGCCATTATTGATAGCTGAGGTGACAGGTCTGGAAGTCCAGTTGCGGTGTAACTTTTGGGAGAGATAAACTGATACTTTACCGGTGCTCCTAAGGAGATAGTTTGTTCCGCATGCATCTGTGCGGTTGTTGGGTCAATAAGATAAGATTTATCGAGATCAACCTGGACAACATCACCACCGAAATATAAGAGAAATTTTCCATCTTCAGGGATGAAAATATCAAGTGGTAATTGCAGCAGATGACAACTATAGACAGATTGTAAAAGTGTTTCCCGCCCGAATGGGGTGTTTCTGAAAACATGGAGTAGTGGTTGATTCATCAGTGTGGCTCCTTTTTCTGTCTGAGTTTTTGCTAATGATTGGGTGAACTGTGGTTGACAGAATGACATTTTGATTGATTCTGGATTGTAATACGCCCGAACAATAAAAAAATCAATCGGCAAAAACAGAAACAATAAAGGTTCGATAGTATCCGTTTGCGCTATTTTTGTTTCAGCTAGCTGATTATGCTATCGTGTCAGACGACGAAGGGAAATTGCATGTCTCAACAACAAGGACGCATTGAAATTTTTTCTGATGGAGCCTGCTCCGGTAACCCCGGACCTGGTGGCTATGGCACCATTTTGCGGTATGGAAAATACGAGAAAGAACTGTCTGGATATGCGGAAGAAACAACCAATAACCGGATGGAGATGCTTGGTGCGATTGCCGGTCTTGAGGCTTTGAAACATCCCTGTCAGGTCTGTTTGACGACCGATTCCCAGTATCTGGTTAAAGGGATGACAGAATGGATCGAGAACTGGCAGAGGAAGGGGTGGAAAAATTCAAAAAAAGTGGAAGTCGCCAACCGTGATCTTTGGGAACGGCTGCTGGAGCTTGTCGAAATTCATCAGGTTGAATGGGTCTGGGTGAAGGGACATGCAGGACATGCAGAAAATGAACGTTGTGACGAACTGGCTCGTTTGGAAATTATCAAGGCTTCTGATATCAAGTGAGTGTCCTTTCAATTAAGGAAAGAACGATGACAATTGAACAACAGATCAAACAATTTTTTGCTTCACCTGTTTTCGGCGTGGTTGGAGCATCGGCCAACCGTGATAAATATGGCAATAAGGTCTTACGTTGTTATCAACAGAATGACCTCCAGGTTCTTCCGATCCATCCTGAAGAAACTCAGATTGAAGGTTTGGATTGTGTCCCTTCAGTTGCTGATCTTCCTGAAGAGGTACAAAGTATCTCAATAATTACACCGCCAAAAATAACCGAAAAAGTGGTTGAACAGGCTGCCGCTCATGGAATTAAGAATATCTGGATGCAGGTGGGTTCTGAAAGTCCGGCAGCAGTGCAATATTGTGAAGAGCAAGGCTTGAATGTGATAGCAGATGGCAGTTGTGTTCTGGTTGTGCTGGGATATCACGAGCACTAGGAGTCTGCTGCTTGACTCAGTTTTTAATCAGGTGTAATGATTGCCGACTGTTGATACATGTTTAATAGGTTGTCGTGAGTTTTAAAATGTTCAAGAATGTTGCATTGACTTATTTATTCCGGCAAGTTTTCAGGATGTTTGTCGTGGGTGCTCTGCTGGCAGTTCAACTGCAGGCACTTCCCCTCTCTTCTGACTATCCTGTTGTTTCGGAAATTACTCATCTTGGGACTCAATCACTCCCTCTTGAATGCTTTGTTTCTGTCGTGGATGTTGAAGATTGCCACGATTCTCTTCTGTTCATTGAACCAAGTCTTCCTCGGCTTAATCCCACTGGTTTGCCATTGCTACAATTCTCCACTTGGCTCCTTTCTTCTACTGCAGGTGTTATGTTCACCCATTTTGCACGACCCCCACCAGTCTCCTAGTTCAATAGGTATTGATCTATCGATTACAGTTTGACAAATTGTAGAAAAAATGCGTTTTGACAGGATTGACGTGCTTCTCTGTTTTTGAAATCTCTCTGACCCAAGGATTTTCTCATGGATGTTTTGCAGCAAAATTTCAGCCAGTTGAAAAATGCTCTTTCGCAACAGGTTATCGGTCAACCCGAATTGATTGAACGCCTGCTGATTGCCCTTTTGGCCGATGGACATCTGCTGGTTGAAGGTGCCCCCGGACTGGCCAAGACCCGCGCCATCCGTCAACTCGGGGAACTGCTGGAAGGAAGTTTTCATCGGATTCAGTTTACTCCTGATTTGCTGCCCGCCGATCTGACCGGAACCGATGTCTATCGTGCGCAGGATGGATCCTTTGTCTTCCAGCCCGGACCGTTGTTTCATAATCTGATCCTTGCTGATGAAATCAACCGGGCGCCAGCCAAGGTGCAATCAGCGTTACTTGAGGCGATGGCGGAGCGCCAGATCAGTGTCGGGCAAACGACCTATCCACTCGATGATCCTTTTTTGGTCATGGCAACGCAGAATCCGATTGAGCAGGAGGGAACCTATCCACTGCCTGAAGCCCAGCTGGATCGATTTTTGCTCCATGTGCGGGTCGGTTATCCGAGTGTGGAAAGCGAACGGCAGATTCTCGCTCTGGCGCGGCGCGAAGCTGCCGGACAGGTCTCTGCTGGTGTGCAGCAGGCCAACAATTCATCCCTTTCGGTGGTTGAACTGCGGCAGGCACGTCAGCAGGTGCTGGATTTGTATCTTGCTGAGAATCTTGAAGAATATCTGTTGCAACTGGTGCTGGCAACGCGCCATCCGCAGCCTTACGGCGAGGATTTGCGGGGGGCTATTTTGTATGGAGCCAGCCCACGAGCCAGTATTGCGCTGGATCGTTGCGCCCGAGCGCGTGCCTGGCTGGCAGGACGTGACCATGTGCTGCCCGAAGACATTCAACACCTGGCTTTCGATGTTCTGCGTCACCGATTGATTCTCAGCTACGAAGCTGAGGCCAATGGGATGAATGCTGATCGGCTGATTTCTGAACTGATTGCTCGCGTACCGGTGCCCTGATGCGGAAAAGAGCTGCATCCGCAAGTGGATCTCCGGTCAGCATCGATCTGGCCGGACTGATTGCTCTGGGGGATCAACGGCTCCCTGCTGGCTGGCGGTCGACCCGACAGTTGGCGGCACAAAGTGGTGGATATCGCAGCCGCTTTCGCGGTCGCGGGATGGAATTTGCCGAGGTGCGTGCCTACCTGCCTGGAGATGATGTGCGCAGTATTGATTGGCGGGTAACCGCCAGACGCGGCAAAGTCCATACCAAACTGTTTCACGAAGAACGGGAACGCCCGGTGCTGTTAGCACTTGACTATCGGCGCCCGATGTTTTTTGCGACTCGTGGGCGTTTCAAGGCGGTACAGGCCTCACAATTGACGGCGCTGTTAGCCTGGCAGGCACTGTCGCGCGGGGATCGTATCGGTGGCTTTATTTTTTCTGAAGAGCGCAACCTCGAATTACGACCGCAGCTTGGTAAAAAAGCGGTTTTGCAGTTATTGCGCCAGATGGTTGCTGATCCGGTCTGGCAGCGTTCTCCGCATCGTCCTTTTGCACCACAACAACGGCTTGCTACGACCCTGCAGCGGTTACACCGGGTTGCCCGCCCTGGCAGTTTGATTTTGCTATTGAGTGATTTCAATCAGTGGGATGAACCGGTAGAGAAACAGCTGGCTCTGCTTGGTCGTCATTGTGAGCTTGGTCTGGTGCATTGTTTTGATCCTCTCGAAGCCGAACTGCCACCAGCCGGTTCCTATCGGCTCAGTGACGGCGAGCGTGACTTAACGATTGCCACCGCCGATCGAAGGTTACGACAGCAGTACCAGCATAATTTTATCCAGCGTCGTCAGCAGCTCGAAGATTTTTGTCGCCGGCAGCACAGCCGACTTTTTTCCCTGCCGACTGATGGTGACCCGTTGGAGTGTCTTTCCGGCGTGAAAGGGAAGAGTTGAGATGGCGCAAAATATCACAATGACCTCAGCCAATCTGCCACTGCGCGATATCCATCTTCCCGATCCCGTCGGCTGGTGGCCATTAGCCCCCGGTTGGTGGGCTCTGTGCGGGTTGTTAATCTTGCTGCTTGTCTTCCTCTGGGGGGGACGCCGTTTCTGGCAGCGCCGCCGATTGCGGCACCTGGCACTGAAGAAACTGGAAGAATTATCTGCTCTCCCCGATGCAGAGTTGGTTACAGCTCTTTCCCGTTTGTTGCGGCAAACGGCAATCAGCCATTTTCCGCGTCAAGATTGTGCTGGATTAAGCGGGCAGGCCTGGCTCGATTTTTTGAACCAACCCTTTGATGATCGACCTTTCAACAGCGGGGTCGGTTGTTGTCTGAGTGATGCTCCGTACCAGAGAGAAACACAGATTGATGCTTCAGCACTGGTTGACCTGTGCCGTCGCTGGCTGAAAAAACTTCCTCCGCAAAGCCTGAATCTCAGGAGGAAATTATGATCCATTTTGCTTGGCCCTGGGCGTTTGCTTTGGTGGTTCTTCCCTGGTTGATTTATAAATTGTGGCCACCGGCGCTGGCTGCTGAAGAAGCCGCTCTCTGGGTACCAAGTTTATCCCCCTTTGGCGGGGTACAGCATCAGCGCAGTCGTCGAAAAGGACGTTGGCAACTCCCCTTGGCTCTTTGCTGCTGGTTGTTGCTGCTGGGTGCCACAGCTCGGCCGCAATGGCTTGGCGAGCCGATTGAATTGCCGGTCAGTGGTCGCGACCTGCTGCTGGCAGTTGATCTCTCTGGCAGTATGCAGACTAAAGATTTTCGTCTTGACGGTGAAATGGTAGATCGTTTGACCGCGCTGAAAGCCGTAGCCGGTAAATTTATTCAACGGCGGGTGGGAGATCGGTTGGGACTCATTCTGTTTGGTGACCAGGCCTATGTCCAGACACCGTTAACTTTTGATCGGAAGACGGTTGAGTTGTTGCTTAATGAAGCTGCCATCGGTCTGGCTGGCCAAAAAACTTCTATCGGTGATGCTATTGGTCTGGCGGTCAAGCGCCTTAAAAAAGGGCAGGGTAAAGAGCAGGTCTTGATCCTGTTGACCGATGGAGCTAACACCGCTGGCCAACTGACACCGCTGAAGGCGGCAGAGCTTGCTGCAAATGAAGGGTTGAAAATCTATACAGTTGGTATCGGGGCTGATGCTATGGAAGTCCGCAGCTTTTTTTTCAGCCAGACGGTCAATCCTTCGGTCGATCTTGATGAAAAAACCCTGACAGCTATTGCCCGGAAAACTGGCGGACGCTATTTTCGTGCTCGGGATACGGATCAATTAGCAAAAATCTATGCAGAACTGGATCGACTCGAACCGGTGGAACACGATAAAGATGTCTATCGTCCGATTTCTGAGCTTTATCCTTACCCTTTGGGACTAGCTCTTGGCTGTGGTGTACTGCTGATCTTATTGCCGAAATTGTCTGATTGGAGGCGCAGATGAACAACTTCCATTTTTTGCGTCCTGAGTGGTTCCTGGCATTGCTACCGTCATTATTGTTGCTCTTCTGGTTCGCACGGCGACAACTGCGCAGCCGTAGCTGGCAGGCGGTTTGTGATCCCGAACTGCTACCACATCTCCTCCTTGGTCGCTCTGTGCGGCGTGCTAACTGGCCGCTCTGGTTGCTTCTGCTCGGTCTGTTGTTGGCGGTTCTTGCTTTGGCTGGCCCGGTCTGGAAACGACAACCACAGCCTCTGTTCCGTCAGCAATCGGCTCTGGTGATTCTGTTTGATCTCTCACGATCTATGCAGGTTGCCGATTTGAAACCGAGTCGCTTTGTCCGGGCGCAACTCAAAATTTCCGACTTGTTGCGCCAGCGTAAGGAAGGGCAGACGGCACTGATCGTTTTTGCGGCAGATGCTTTCACGGTGACTCCACTGACCGAAGATCGACATACCATTGAGGCTTTGTTGAAAAGCCTTGATCCTGAGTTAATGCCCGTCCAAGGGAGCAATCCGGCACGAGCCATAGCGCGTGGGCAAGAATTGCTCCAGCAGGCGGGTTTGAAGCGCGGGCGATTATTGCTGGTGACCGATGAGGATCGGCCGGAACTTTTTCTCGATGCGGCGCGGCAGCTTAAACGGCAGGGTTTTGAACTGGCAGTCCTGGGTGTGGGGAGTCCGGAGGGGGCTCCAATCCCTCAGCCTGGGGGTGGTTTTTTTAAGGATGGGCAGGGCAACCTCGTATTGCCTAAATTGAATACTGCCGGATTGCGGCAGTTGGCAAGTGCGGGTGGTGGCCACTACCGGCAGTTGAGCGTGGATGACTCCGATTTAGATGGTCTGCTTGCCAATATTGATGACCATCGCCTTGATCAGTCTGAGCAAACGACCACAACAACAGGTGATCACTGGCGTGAAGAGGGGATCTGGTTGCTCTGGCCGTTGTCTGTCCTTGCCGCATTTGCATTCCGGCGTGGGTGGCTGCTGGTTTTGACTTTATTGCTATTGGTGCCGCCATCTGCCGAGGCTGTCAGTTGGTCTAGACTCTGGAAAACCCCGGATCAACGGGCTGCAGAGGCTTTTGCAGATAAGGATTATGCGGATGCTGCACAACAGTTCCAGGATCAACACTGGAAAGCGAGTGCGCTGTATCGTGATGGCAAATTTAGCGAGGCGGCCAAGTTGCTGAAGTCTCCACAGAATGCAGATGACTGGTACAATCAGGGAAACGCTTTGGCGAAGAGCGGTGATCTGCCCGCAGCTCTCAAGGCTTATCAGCAGGCGTTGAAACTTGAATCAGAGCACGTTGATGCGCAGTTCAATAAAGATCTGGTTGAAAAGGCTTTGCAACAGCAGCAACCGCAAAACAAAAAAAACCAGCAAGGGGAGCAGAACCAACAAGGGGAGCAGAAAAAACAGGCAGATAACCAACAGAACACTGCGGAAAAGGGAGACAATCAAGCACAAGAGCAACAGAGAGGCTCTTCTTCTCCGCAGAAAAATAAGGATGGAAAAGTGCCACCACAGAGTCGGTCTGCCGGGGAGGATAATAAGTCGAAAAGTCAAAAATCTTCTATACAGGACTCTGCAAAGAAAACTGCAAAAGCGGATAAAAAATCGACAAAACCAGCCCAAAAACAGCTCAATGAGCTCACTATTAAATCTCCAGAGAACAACAGTGTCACTGCTGAGGCTGCAGATAAGATTCCTGAAACTGCCGAGCAGCGCGAGTCACGCTTGCTGTTACAACAGATTCCCGATGATCCGGGTGGGCTGTTACGCCGCAAGTTTCTCTATCAGTACCGCCAGCGCGGTCAACAACCTGAAACGGATCGATCATGGTAAATAGATGGCGTACATTGTTCTTGTTGCTGCTCTTTTCAATTTTTATGGTTGGTCATGCAATGGCTATTTCGGTACAGGCGGTGGCTGATCGCGACCGGATTGCTGCTGGGGAAAGTTTGCAACTGGAGTTGCGGGTAGGTGGCCATCCCGATATGGAACCTGATCTCTCTTCTTTGCAAAAGAGCTGGGATATTCTTAACCGTTCACAAAGTAGCCAGATGCAGATTACCAACGGACACTTTAGTCGTTCAGTCGTTTATAGGCTGACCCTGATGCCGAAAACAGAGGGGACAGTGACCATTCCGGCAATTTGTTTCGGTGCTAATTGTACTATTCCGTTGCCGATTGATGTTGCAATTCGCTCTACCTCAAGTCATGGATCGACTGCCCCACTGTTACTAGAAACGGAAGTGACTCCAAAGACCGTTGTGACACAGGGACAACTGGTGCTGAAGGTTCGTCTGTTGCGGCGGGTTGAATTGCTCGATGGGCAATTGAACGAACCTCAACCCAGCGGGGTTGCCGTGGTGGTCAAAAAACTGGGTAACGATCGTAGTTATGAGATCCGCCGCAATGGTCTGCTCTATAAAGTGATTGAGCGCGACTATGCAATTTTCCCCCAGGGGAGTGGCACCTTGCAGATTCCAGCACTGCAATTTGATGGAACCGTTGCTGATGGAAATTCTCGATTCGATCCCTTTGGTCGACAGGGGCGGCGGGTACGCCAGAGGTCACAACCATTACAGGTTGAGGTGCTGCCACCCCCTGCCGATCTGGGCTCACGTCCTTGGATTCCTGCGACTGCTGTAACGTTGCAGGATGATTGGCAGCAACAGGTTCCACAACTTGTCGTTGGAGAACCTGCGACCCGTACTCTGCGCTTGAGTGCCAGAGGAGTGCCTGCTGCGCAGTTACCGGAATTGCAGCCAGCACTTCCATCTGGGTTTAAAAGTTATCCCGATCAACCCCGCCGGGAAGATCGGCTGACTAACAGTGGAGTCACCGGTTTAGTGGAACAGAAAATTGCTCTGGTGCCAACCCAACCCGGTCATTATCAGTTGCCAGCGATTGATCTTGACTGGTGGGATGTCGTGTCGGAACAGTGGCAACACCTCCACCTGGCGGCGTTATCTGTTGATGTCGCCCCGTCTCCGACTGTTGTGGCGGGGAGCGCGCCGATTGGAACTGGCTCCGTCTCAGAAGTTGCCGCGAACGCTGCTTTACCACCGCTCCAGAAATTGCCGCCAGCCTCGTTTTCCACTGTACCGCCAGTTGGCAAAGCTATTTCTCCGTATGCCAGTTTCTGGCCTTGGGTAAGCCTTGCTCTGGCGCTAGGCTGGTTGTTGACATTGGTGCTGCTGCTCCGCTACCGACGGCATTTGCAGCCAGTCACAGAAGCAGAATCAAAGGACGGACTTCCAACTCTAACTGAAAAGGCAGCTCGTCAAGCGGTGCTGCGGGCAGCACGGACGCATGATCCGCAGGCGACTCGTCAGGCACTGGTGCAGTGGTGTCAAATTCTCTATCCTGAAGCACCGCCAGGAGTTTACGAACAGTTCTGCAAAACCGTTGCCCCGGCTGGGTTAAAGCAAGAGCTTGAGAATCTCGATCTCAGCCTTTATGGAGATTCCGGACAAACCTGGAACGGGGAAGCGTTGGCAGAACAAATTGCAGCTTGGCTGGTGGGGAAAGTCAAACAAAAATCTGCAACGTTGCCGGATCTCTATCTCTGATTGCTGTGGATAAACTCCTGGCTGGTTGCCAGTCGGAGACTTGTGATGAGTCTCAATCGGTTATCCGTTGAGCCTCTTGCAAAAGTCGTTATCCTCGTGAAAACGGGGATCCAGTTTTTTGATGAACCGAGGAAACCTCTGGATTCCCGCCTGCGCGGGAATGACGGTCACTGGGCTTCAAAGGGCTTTGCAAGAACCTCAGTTTTAAGGGAATAGAATTATAAGTTCGGTGGAGCTTGCTTTTTTGCTATACTACGCTCGGAAACAACCTCATTGTTTTGTTCTAATGTCCATTGTTATAATATTCAGTAAATGATATATGTTTAGCAACGAAAACAGCGGTGATATTTGTCGCGAAGTCTGGCAAACCTGTGAAGTCGATGATAGCAAATCATTTGGCACCGAGTTGCAGGGGAGGGGATTACAAGGAGATAGGTGAGGGTTCGATGAGCATGTTCATGGATTTTGAATCAATTACCAAGAGTATGGGGGAGCTTCCGGCCTCGCCAATTGTGGCAACTAAATTACTTGAATTGCTGCGGAAACCCGATTTAAAAATTAAGGAACTGGCGAATGCCGTCTCTCTTGATCCAGTTATCTCTGCACGTTTAATGCGGATGGCTAACTCGGTATTTTACCAGCAGATGAAGCAGGTAAGGACAGTTGATCGGGCAATTATTATAGTTGGTGAAAACGTTCTGAAAAATCTCGCATTGGAATACAGTTTACGTTCGACCAGCAAAACCTACGGTGTGATGGAGCGCAAGTTATGGGAAAATTCAATCGGTTGTGCCGTTGCTTGCCGAATGTTAGCTGATCGTTTGACCGATATCGATAAAAATGAGGCATACCTTGCTGGATTGCAACATCACATCGGCAAGGTGGTGATGATTAATCGGGACAAGGATCTTTATAAAGAAGTGGTACGGATTGTCGAGTCGGGAAAAGGACTCCTTCGGGATGTCGAGCGGGGGCTATTCGCTTATTCCCATGAAGTGGTTGGTGCGGCACTGCTCGATCACTGGAATTATCCCAAGATGATTGTTGAAGTGACCCTTCACCACCACAAATTTGAGAGCTTGCGCACTGAAAACAGAGAGATATTCACCATTTGTGCCATTGTCAGCATGGCCAGCGACTTCTGCCGCCATTTTGGAATTGGTTATGCCGATGAAACTAAGATTGATCTGACTTTGTGCCGCGGAGCTCTGGCTTTGGAAGCAAACCCGATGATTGTTGATGAGTTAGTGGAGAAGTTTCATCCTGAATTTGTCAAAGAACGTAATCTGTTCTTGACCTGATTTTTCCAGAACTCCCCCTTTTCCTTTGTGAATTAAGGAGCTGGTTTGTTTATGTGCAAGAAAATTTTCATTGCTGCAACGGGTCAACACTGCGGCAAAACCACAACCAGCTTATCTCTACTTCATCTTGCCCGGAAAAAGTATAGCCGGGTTGGCTTTATCAAACCGTTTGGACCTAAGCGAACCAAATATCTGGGACAGTTTGTCGATGTTGATGCGGCTTTAATTGCCTATGTTTATGGGATGGAAAATCAGCTAGGACTGATGTCCCCAGTGGTTCTTGATTCCCATACCACCCGGGATGTTCTCGAAGGCAAAACGACTCCACAGCAGTATTTAGAGCAGATTCGTCATGCAACTGCCGAGTTGGAAAAGCAGTGTGATTTTTTGATTATTGAAGGCGCTGGACACAGTGGTGTCGGATCAGTGGTGGGGCTTAATAATGCGCAACTGGCTCAGCAGCTTGATGCACCGGTTTTACTGGTGGCTGGCGGCGGTGTTGGAGTTGTCATCGATGCCATTGAATTGAACCTTGCTTTGTTTCGTGAGAATGGCACGGAAGTGCGGGTTATTTTTCCCAATAAATTGATTAAAAGTAAACGGGAAGCCACCTTGAAATATCTTCAGCTGGCTTTTAAAAATACCCCGATTCAGATTATCGGTGGGTTTAATTATTCACCAATCCTTGCTCATCCAACCTTGAAATACTTGTCTGAATTATTGCGCCTTGAGCTTCAGGCTGATAGCAAACAGACGAGTCGTATTGTCCATCATATCCAATTGGGTGCAGCTTCAACACAGCGGATCGTTGATCTGTTACAAGAGTCAACTCTGCTGATCGTCCCTAGTAGTCGGGACGAAGTGTTGGTCATGCTGTCGACGCTTTACCATCTTCCTGAATTTCAAAATAAAATTGCCGGATTGGTGATCATCGGTGTTGCCCCTCTGACAGAGATCGTGCAGCGAATTCTAGATGATGCAAGAATTCCCTATATGCGGACAGCCGAGACAACTGCTGAAATTTACACGACTATTCAGGGAGATGTTGCTAAAATTGGTGCTGCAGATAAGGAAAAAATAGCTTTGATACAACAACTGGCTGAGAGTGATCTCAATTTTGAATTAATCGATTCGCTATTTTAAGGATAGGTGGTTTATGGGATTCCTGGGAAAAATATTTGGTCGTGGTGGCGATTCTATTGAAGGGTTGCGTAAGGCGATTGAACAAAAACGTTTTGCTGATGCAAAATTGCTTGCTGAAAAATTAACCGATCAATCACTGAATGAAGCAGACAAGGTTGAAATTGAGCAGTTGCGAATCGTGGCTGGCGACGGTCTGGCAGGGCTTAATCTGGAAGAAGCTTTAGGATTGCAACGTTGTGGTCTTTTTGAGCAGGCTGCCGAACATTTACAATTGGCGCAGGAACAGGTTTGTGATGCTGAATTGGGTAAAAAAATAGAGCAGGCTATTGCCGCCGAGCCACTGGTTCCGGAAATTTCCTCAATAGAGGAAGAGCGACTAGCTGCCTGTGCTTCCTGTTCTCCTCAAACAAAGCCATTACTGAATGATGAAGATGCCATTTTTGGTGATGACGAAAGTCAGCTGGAGCTGATTCTTACCTCCTATCCTGCTGAACTGGCTGAGCGTTACGCCGGTAAAAGTGAAACATTTAAAGCGGCTTTTTTGTTATCGCACGCCGGGAAGGATGAACAGGCTCTGCCGCTGTGGAAACAGGTGGAAGCTGTGGAGCAAGATGATATCTACTGGTTTGAGTTGGGAGCGCTTTTGGGGCGCACTGGTAATCAGGAGGAAGCTTGCCCGGCATTGGAAACGGCTCTGGAGAAAAATCCTGAGCTGCTATTGGCGGTCGAAGCTCTGGTGCCGATTCTGCAGGATCTGGGTGATTACTCTTTAGCTGAAGAACGGCTCCAGCAATTTCTTGATCAGGGAGTAGACTCCGCATTTTGCTATGCACAATTGACTTCACTCTATGTACAGCAACAGAAATTTCCTGACGCAGCGGAATCTGCCCGTCAGGCGATTGCGGCAGGGAACCTTGATCCTCGGTTTATGTTGTTAGCCGCATCGGTTCTGGAACATGTAGGAGCAATGGATGCTGCGGAGAATATATTGAGAAGGTTGCCCGCTTCCGGCTGTGGCGGTGGAACCAGCCTGCCGTTGGCTGAGTTCTGGTTGCGTCAGAAACGAGAGTTGGGGACAATCCTCGATACTTTCAACGCAGCCTGTCGAGAAGATCCAGAGGATCCGCGTTGGCAACTGCGGGTTGCACAGACTTATCTGGCGAAAAATTGGATCAAGGATGGGTTGAAGCTCCTGCGTGTGGTGGTCAACGATCCCCGCTTAGAACCGGAACTGGCTCAAGAAGCAGCACAGTTACTTGCTGAACAGCAGGGGTGATTGTGACCACTATTACCAAGTTAAAAACCTATCTGGCAACTCATAATATTGAAGTGTGGGAATATGTTGAACCAACAGCAACAGCAACTGCCGCTGCCGCTGCTGTTGGTTGTGGTGTTGCTGAAATTGCTAAAACACTCTTGTTTCTGGTTGGCGGAGACCCGGTTGTCGTTGTGACTTGCGGGGATATGAAGGTAAAAAGTTCCCGTCTGAAACAGGCTTCTGGTTTATCCGGAAAAGTCAAATTGCCCCAGGTTGATGAAGTATTAGAGCATACCGGTTACGTTCCCGGGGGGGTCTGCCCTTTTTTACTCCCGGAGGAGTTGCCTCTTTTACTTGATGTGTCGTTGCTGAGGTTTCCGATTGTCTATGCTGCTGCTGGAAATAGCCATTCTGCTGTTCCTGTGACCATGGCTCAATTGGAACAATTGACCGGTGGGAGCATTGCCGATCTCTGTGAACCTGTTCCTGAAAATCTCTCGGCAAAATAGAATAAAGGTTCTCTCTTTAGTTTTATTAGTTTTCTTGAATAATTAGCCGCTCTTGATATAATACTGCACTGAGCCTCTTGCAAAAGTCTTTAAAGTTCAGTGCCCGACATTCCCACGTAGGCGGGAATCCAGAGGTTTCTTGGGTTTGTCAAAAACTGGATCCCCGTTTTTACGAGGATGACGACTTTTGCAAGAGGCTCTATTGTCGAATTTTTTCTGTAAATAAAGACCAAAAGGATTTCTGAATGGCTTGGGAGGTTGCTGACCAACTTGATGTCAGTTTTAAGAATACTTGGGGCTTTGCCCAGCTTCTTGAACATATCGATATCGGGATACTGGTTCTGGATTTAAGTCAGAAGGAGATCGACTATTGCAATGCTGCTTTTTTTGAAGTGTTACAGGATGAGCAACTCTGTCGTAGCTATCAAGGTTTGTACGATCTATTTGTTCGTAATACTGAAGAGCTGGATGATTTTGACGATGCTGGTCGCATCGCTCATCAGGTCACCTACCAGGGACGCTTATTCGGCCACTCTGTCTATAAAGCAACACCGCACTACCGATGTATATTTATCCGTGATATCACTGAGAAAACCCGCCTTGAATCAATTGCTCAAGCGGTTAATGCAATGGACAATATTGGTTTTATTTTCTCTGGAATCCGCCATGAAATTGGCAATCCATTAAACTCCTTAAAAATGGCTTTAAGCGTATTAAAGCAGAATCTTGAAAACGCTTCGCCCAAAATGTTGAAAGAATATATTGAGCGCGGTCTGGGTGATATCGGGCGGATGGAATATCTGCTGAAATCTCTGAAAACGTTTACCATGTTTGAGAGTGTGGAACCCAAAGATCTCCCCTTAATTGAATTTATGGGTAAATTTATAGCGTTGGTTGAGAGGGATTTTCAATCTTACGGTATTCGCATCAAAACTGAAATTCCACTCGATATTGCCTGGGTCAGAATTGATGAACGGGCGTTGCATCAGGCGCTATTAAATATTTTTAGCAATGCGGCTGATGCATTAAAAGAGAAAGATGTTCCTGAAATCAGTATTCGTGCTGAAGTACGGGATCAGTTGATGTGGTTGACAATTGCCGATAATGGCTGTGGAATTTCTCCGGAGCAAGGCAAGCATCTTTTTCAGCCATTCAATACCAGCAAAGTGAATGGAAATGGTTTGGGGCTGGTGATTACCCGTAAGTTGCTGGCGATGATGGATAGTGATATCGATATCGTGAGTCAACCAGGATATGGAACTCAAGTGACAATCCGCTTGCCAGTTGCAACACAAACATAAGAAAACAGGTTGAGTTGTGAAGAAAATTCTGATTGTTGATGATGAAGTATCGTTTCTGCTCTCACTAAAAGATGGTCTGAGTGTACACAGCGATAAATTTCAAATATTAACTGCTGAAAATGGGCGGGAGGCAATCGATGTGTTACGTTCATTATCGATTGATCTTCTGGTCACAGATTTAAAACTGCCGGAAATGAATGGTTTTGAACTGCTGGCATGGACAAGCCGTCATCAACCGCAATTACCGGTTATTGTCATGTCTGCTTTTGGAACGCCGGAAATTGAAGCACGTCTGGCCAAGATGGATACCCTGCAATTTCTGGAAAAACCCCTCGATCTGGAAATGCTTGAAGAAGGGATTTTTAACGGTTTAAATGCAGGCGGGAAAAGTTTTATCCGGGGAATTACCTTGGCAACCTTTCTGCAATTGATGAAAGTCGAGAAGAAAAATTGCACTCTCAAAGTTTCTGTTTCTACCCGATCGGCCTATTTGTATATTCAGCGGGGGGAGTTAATTGATGCCGAATATGGTGCTTTGGAGGGGCTAGAAGCTGCTCTGGAAATTGTCGGATGGGATGATGCCGAGATTGAAATGGATGGGGTCTGCCGACGTCAGAATGATGTCATCAATATGCCGATGGAGCATCTTTTAATTGATGCTTTCAAGCGCAAGGATGAAGCAAAAGAGCAGGAGAAAGCTGCACTGTCTTATTTGCCAAGTGAAATAGACAACTTGCTGGAACCATTCTCACCATCTCCGCCAGGTGGAAAAAATAAATCTGTTACCCCCGTTGATGCTATACAGAAGAAAATTTCAGAAACGTTAACTAAGTTAGCACCAGTACAAGAATATGCAATTTTTGACGAGAAAAACTTGTTACAAAGTAAAAACCCTGGAATCTGTTCTCTCGAGAATGTCGACCCGGTTATTTTTGACAATTTGCTTAATTTTTTAGGGGCTTCTTTGGGTTTTGGTGATTATAACTATATTGAATTTAACAGTGTAAATCGGAGTCGCTATCTGCTATTTCAAGGTCAACAATACTATATTATGGCAAAGTTGAAACCGGGTAGTCGAGTACAACAAATTGTTGAAGCAATTAAGCACAACATGAAGCAATAAATCATAATATACTTGGTAGCAATAACAACGATAATTTGGGAGAGGATAGAAAAATGATCCAATTAATCGATGAACTCAAGGTGATCCCAGGGGTTATCGGGGCTTGCATTGTAAATTTCCAGGAAGGTCTTAAGGTAACGAACCTCCCGGCTATCTTCAAACCCGAGCGTTTGCTCGTTGTTGGTCATCACTTATTGAAACTCTTTTCAGCAGGGAGGGAAAGCTTTTCTGATTTAACCGATATTACTCTGAATTATGATGAATCTGTGGTAGTCGCGCGTGAATTGGAGAAGGGGACTCTGGTTTTTGTTATTTGTGATCCAACGTTCAATCATAATCTTATGGCCATGTCGCTTAACTTGCTTCAGGAAGAGTATAAACTTGGTGATTTTTCTACGGAAGTAGCGCCAGCAGTCGTGCCGGCTCAGCCTCAGGCTGATATGAGTGGAAAAATGCAGGATCTTCTTGAAGAGATGAAGGGGACTCTGAGTAAGGTTTTGGGGCCAATGGCTGGATTTATCTTTGATGAAGTTGCTGAAGAATGGATAGAACAGGGAGTCTCAGACTTTTCCCGGATTGAGGTTTTGATCGATCTGCTCAATCAAGAAATTTCTGATCAGGATAAAATTGATAGTTATCGTCAGCTTATCTCACCTGCGCTCAAGACTTTTCAGAAAGGTTAGATTGTCATGGCAGATGCAAGAGTTTTTGTCGAGAGGGTTAAGCAGATGGAAGGAGTTGCCGGATGTTTACTGATCAAAGATGATGGTGTGCTGCTTGGCCGGGCATTAGATGATGCCGAAACATATACAAGTTTGATGTTGACCGCTGCTGGTCTCGCTGGAAATATTATGGACAAGGTTGGTTTCAGCTATTGTCGTTACGTGAGTTTTAATCGCACCAATAACCAGACTTTTTATATTTTCCCCATCGATCAATATTTGCTGGGAATTGTCCAGAAGGCTGACTGTTCTGTCGCTGACATGCTTGAGCGGGTTTATCAGCTCATTGGCAGGGTTTCTACTGATGGGAGAAGAACTGTTTCTTAGTTTCATATAGAGATCTAAAAGGAGAGATTATGTCAGCAGTGATAGCCGGAAATATGGTCAAGATTCATTATACGGGAACATTTGATGATGGGGAGATCTTTGATTCATCACGCGATGCAGAACCGTTAGAGTTTGAGGTGGGAACCGGACAGGTGATTCCTGGCTTTGACAATGCCGTGGTCGGAATGAAGGTGGGAGAAACCAAGCAGGTGCGGTTACCGGAATCGGAAGCTTATGGTCCCTACAATCAGGATCTGGTTTTCGATGCTGATCCTGATCAGTTTGAAGATGGATTAATTCCTGAAGTCGGGCAGCAGTTCCAAACGCAGTTGGAAGATGAGACTCCGCTCTTGTTAACCGTTAAATCGGTAAAAGACGACAAGGTTGTCCTTGATGCCAATCATCCCATGGCGGGGAAGACTCTCAATTTTGAACTGGAGGTCGTTGAGATAGTTTAACTCTTTGAACTTCATTACTTCGAATAGTTGAAAAACCACAGGGTTGTTAAATTTCTGTGGTTTTTTTATGCTAGAGAATGTCTGAAAATCAGCGGAAAATTATTCACATCGACATGGATGCTTTCTACGCATCGGTTGAACAACGGGACAAGCCAGAACTGCGCGACAAGCCGGTTGTTGTCGGTGGGAATCCCGATAGCCGGGGAGTTGTGGCAACGTGCTCTTACGAAGCACGCCGCTTTGGGATCCATTCTGCCATGTCTTGTGCCCGAGCCTATCGTCTCTGTCCGCAGGTCATTTTTATCCGTCCCCGGTTTGATGCTTATCGTGAGGTTTCTCAACAGATCAGGGAAATTTTTTTGCAATATACCAATCTGGTTGAGCCCCTCTCTTTGGATGAAGCCTTTCTGGATGTTACCAGCAATAAGCCAAATATTCTATCAGCAACCTGGGTCGCTCAGATAATCCGTCAGAAAATCAAGAATGAAACTGCTCTGAGTGCTTCTGCAGGGGTCTCTTACAATAAATTTCTCGCCAAAATTGCTTCAGATATCAAGAAACCCGATGGTTTGACTGTAGTGACGCCAGAACAAGCAGAACAATTTATTGGTCAGTTGCCAATTCGCCGTTTTCATGGTGTGGGGCGGGTGACAGAAAAGAAAATGCAAAATCTGGGAATTCTGACGGGAGCAGATCTACGCCAGCATTCACTGGAAGAATTGCATAAATATTTTGGCAAGGCTGGAGAGTATTATTTCAACATTGCCCGTGGGATTGATCTGCGCCCAGTGGTGCCGAACCGGGTGCGTAAATCAATAGGGAAAGAAACGACACTGAGTGAAGATAGTGCCGAAATGGGGCAGATGCTGACGATCATCGGCGATCTGGCAGAAAGAGTAGCGGCACTGTTGCAGGCAAAGCAAACCAGCGGACTGACACTGACGCTGAAAGTAAAATATGCAGATTTTCAGATTGTGACTCGGAGTATCAGTCGGCAAACACCAATAGCAAGTGCCGAGGAAATTTTGTCCCTTGCAGATGGGCTGCTGCGTAAAACCCGTGCTGGAGAAAATGCGGTGCGACTGCTCGGTGTGACAATATCCAACTTGACGAGCGATATTCCGGCAGCAGAAACACTACAGATGGAGTTACCGTTTTAAGGGGATGTTGTCATTTCGATCTCCTCATGTTTAAGCTTCAGCAGGTCGATTTCTTTGCTGATTCTATAATAGTTGTCGTTGCCGGAGAGCAAAGGCAGCGCGTGGTTCACGGCAGTTGCACCGATAAAAGCATCGACTCGTTGCAGATAGGTTATGGCAGAAATATTGAATGGTTTCTGTTGGTGGATTGCGGTGTGAACTACCACAGTTTTATGGCTCGTAAACTCTTGGGACAGCCCCCGATTGAGTAGGGGAGAGTCCCGAGTTGACTGCTACTGCTTAAATCAGTGCTATTCGGCGCAGTTCCGAGATTACTCGGAATTGCTTAAAAATGTGTCACACAGTATAGTCGATTTTATTATGAGATCTCTATGATTGATCAATTCTGGACATTTTTTATTGCAATAACCTTGTTGACCCTGTTCCCAGGTGTTGATTCCTTATTGGTGGTCAGAAACACCGCCCGCGGTGGGTGGAGGGATGGTATTGCCACCAGTACCGGAATTTGCTCCGGATTATTTGTTCATGCTCTGGTTTCTGCTTTAGGAATTTCTGCGCTACTATTGCAATCAGAGCTTACGTTCAATATTCTTAAGCTGATTGGTGGCGGTTACCTGCTTTGGTTGGGTGGTTGCAGCCTATGGAAAGCCGCGCGAGGGGAAAAGTTGACAACATTGGCGATCCAACCGACGCTTGCCCGCCAGTTTCAACTGCAACGTTCTCTGCGGGAGGGATTTGTCTGCAATGTATTCAACCCTAAAGCACTGTTATTTTACATGGCCTTCTTACCACAATTTATCGATCCAAGCCGCTCTCCAGTTTTACAATCACTGTTTATGGCGACAGTCCATTTTGTTATTGCAATGATCTATCAAGGATTTCTGACGCTCTTGGTTTTTCGACTGCATGGCTGGTTCAAGGGGAGTTTGTTGGGGCGGCTTGCCGAAGGATTGGGAGGGCTTGTCTTGGTCAGTTTCGGTCTGCGAATCTTTTTGGAAAAACGGATATAAAGACCTATCAGTAACAGGCTAGCAATCAGAGCATGATGAATGAACTCCTGCTTTATCTCATCCAGTTTTCTACGGGTAAAAATTTCGTCAGAGGAGTTTTCCCCGGCTGGTAAAATAGCGCTGGTAGGGATTGAACGAGCGGCGGTATTGGTGGATTGAGATGATGATGATATTGATGATACTGGCAATTGGAACGCCTATGATCATCCCCAAAACTCCATAAAGTTTGCCACCCATAACAATCGCCAGAATAACCCAGAGGGGGTGAAGATTTGATACCTTGGAAATGAGAATGGGGATGAGAATGAAATTATCGATAATAACCTGAGCAATGAGAAAATAGACACAGAGAATCCACCAGAATTGTCCACCCATCCCCAAGTCAACCAGCGCAATCACCAAACCGGGGATCATCCCGATGATAGGACCTATATAAGGGATGAGATTGCTGGCTCCGGCAACCACTGCTAAAATCGGGGCATAGCGGATATCGGTAAGAGATAATCCCATCCAAACAACCATTCCAATGATCAGTGCTTCCAAAATTCTTCCACGAATAAAATGAGCCAGTTGCCAGCTGACATTTGCATAAATATCGAGAACCATTTCGAAATAACGGTTCGGCGACAAAGAAATCAGACTTCGCATAATCCGGCGACTGTCACGCAGGAAAAAGAAGCTAAACAGTGGTACCAGCAGTAGCAGGCTGCCGATTCGCATGGCAGAGCGTGGCGTTTCTTTGAGGATCAGGCCAAAGAATGATTGCGACACTGAGCTCAGTCGTTCAACTATGTCATAGTGGGTGATGAAGGGAAAATGTTGCTGAGCCGTTGCCAGTAAACCGCTCAGGTACACAATCGCTCCGCTGACATAGCGGGGGAAATCGGCTTGGAGGGCTTGCATCATCCCTTTCCAGTTAGGTGGCCCGATAATCAGTAACAGCAGAAACACCAGCGCGAAAACAAGGAAGTAAACGATAAAGATACTGAGAGTGCGGTTGATTTTTTTTCCTTCAAAAAATTGCACAGTGGGATCAAGCAGAAAAGAGACAATCAGTGAAATCAACATGGGCAGAAAAAGATCAACGGTGGCAGTTTTTAACAACCCGGTGATGATGGAGGCTGAGGAATAAATAGCAATTCCAGATGCAATTGAGGTTGTCAGAACCAGGTAAAGAACTGCAACCTGAGCACGGCTCATGTTGTTTTGATTATGCATCAGTTTGCTGCTTTCGATTATGAATTAACTGTTTTTTTAATTCTTCAAGTTGAATGCTGCATTGTAATAAGCGGTCGCTGATCACCCGGTTTAACCCCAGCATAATTTTTGCCGATGGAGCCGGATGACGACGGACAGCCTCAAACATATCAGAGCGGAATAATCCGACCAATATGGTGGGTTCGGTGGCTCGAGCTGAGGCACAGCGCGGTCGGGATGCTGTCAAGGCGATTTCGCCAAAAAAATCCCCCGACTCAAGGATAGCTTGTTCAGTTTCATGCCCATGTTCATTCATGTTGAAAATTTGTATTTGACCGGAACGGATGAAATACATCCCTGATCCGATATCCCCCTCGCTGAAGACTGTTTCATCTGCTTCATAGTTTCGGACATGGACAATATTTTCAAGAAAGGCCAGCTCGCGCTTGTCCAACTTTTTGAACATTGGCATGGTGCCGAGGAAATAGGCCAAGGTTTGTTCGTAGCCGCTGTTTTTAAAAATATTACTCCAGAATGGATTCACAATTATTTCCTGTTTTGAGTAAGCCGGGCGAACACATACATACGGTATGTCGAGATCTTGAAAAAACGCTGCAACACCGTAGACTGGACTTTTTGCGACGCCATCTCCATTATACCAATAAGTTCGGTGAGTACCAGACAAAAAGGTATTGCTGTAAACAGGTCTTTATCTTGAAGTTATTCTTGACTATCCTGACACAATGATTTCGATTGATCTCAAAAAATACCCACAGGCTCCTGGTGTCTACCAGATGTTCGGTGAAACGGATGAAGTTCTTTACGTCGGTAAAGCCAAGTTACTGCGTAATCGGTTAAGGAGCTATTTTTCTGCGGCGGGTGATGGGCGGCTCCATATTCCACTATTGATGGAAAAGGTGCAGCGGATTGAAGTTATTATCACCGATACTGAAAAAGAAGCGCTTCTGCTGGAAAATACCCTGATTAAAAAATATCGTCCTCGCTATAATATTGAGTTACGTGACGATAAAACCTATGTTTCGGTTCGAATTGACCTGAACGATCCCTTTCCAATGATGCAGGTGGTGCGGCAAGTAAAAGATGATGGTGCCCACTATTTCGGCCCCTATTCTTCAGCATCGGCGATCCGCGAAACTCTCAAGGAAATTTATCGAATTTTTCCCCTGCGCCATTCTTCTATCGAGCGTTGCAGCAAACGTGGCCGCCCCTGCTTGTTTTACCAGATTGGTCAATGTAGCGCTCCCTGTCACGGAAAAATTACTCAATCTGATTATTGCAAACTCGTGGATGGAGTGATTCAGCTATTGGAAGGGCGGGAGTCAGAAGTGATTGCACGGTTAAAACAACGGATGAGTGCAGCTTCAGAGGAAATGCGTTTTGAAGATGCCGCTCGGCTGCGTAATCAGATTTCTTCCATCGAAAAGAGCATTGAAAAGCAAAAAGTGACCGATTACGGCGGTGGAAATCAGGATGTGATTGGATTGCATCGGGATGGTGGAGAGGTGGAGGTGACGCTGCTGTTTATCCGCCATGGCAGATTAATAGGTCGTCGTAGCTATCCACTGGAGTGGACACTTGATTTACCCGAGTTGCTCAGCGGTTTTTTGCAGGAATACTATTCCCAAAAGGTTATTCTGCCTGACCAGATTTTGCTCCCTTTTTCAGTAGAAAGTGCCGATTTGCTTGGCGAATGGCTGTGTGAAAAGCGTGGTAAAAAGGTTCGTTTGATGACTCCGCAACGCGGGGAAAAGAAGCGTCTTTGTCGCATGGCACAACGCAACGCTGAAGAATCTTACCGCCAACGAGGTCAGCGACAGCAGGCTTGTGAGCAGGTACTACAAGAACTTCGGTCAAAATTCCACTTGCCATGTTTTCCCCAGAGAATTGAATGTTATGATATTTCAAATGTTCAGGGGAACCAATCGGTCGGCAGCATGGTGGTCTTGTTGAACGGTGAACCCGCCACGGCTGAGTATCGCCGTTATAAAATTAAAACGGTACAAGGTGCTGATGACTATGCGTCGTTACGGGAAGTGCTGAGGCGGCGCTTGCTCCGTGGAGTTGAGGAAGAAAACTTACCAGATATGATCTTGATCGATGGCGGCAAGGGACAACTTGGAGTCCTGTCAATGGTGCTTGAGGAATTCCATGTAGAGGGGAAAATTGGTGCTGTAGGGATCGCTAAAAGCCGGGTGATGGCAAATGTACGTGGTAAAGTTGTCGAGCGAAGTGAAGAGCGTTTTTTTCTTCCCGGACGAAAAAATCCGGTCAGTTTTCGGCACGGATCGGCCAGTTTGTTTCTCCTAGAGCGGTTACGGGATGAAGCACATCGCTTCGCAATTACCTACTATCGTAAATTACACAGCAAAGCGAGTTTACGTTCAGCGTTGGAAGATATCCCCGGAGTTGGCCCGGCTCGGAAAAAATCTCTGCTGAAACATTTTGGGAGTTTGAAAAAAATCCGTGCTGCGTCCCTGGAAGAATTGCAGCAGATGCCGGGGATGTCAGAGGGATTGGCAGAAACGATTTTTCGGGTTCTGTCAGATTCATAACATAATCTTTGCCACCAGGACGCCAAGACACCAAGGACACCAAGAAAAGATTTTAACGGAGAGATGCCGAGTTGGAGAGTTGGAGAGAAGAGCTTAAGATCTTTTTTCTGGTTTAAAACCTTAAACGGATTTTGATTTGTTCTCTCTGCGTCTCTCTATCTCTCCGTTAAGGCTTTTGACCTTCTTGGTCTCCTTGGCGCCTTGGTGGTTATATTTTTCACAAAAAAGGCCCGATCATCACAACAATAACCGGGCCCCTCTTTCATCTATTATCTCGACCTTTAGAACTTACCAAATTCATCATCATCCAGCGCAATAGCTTGTTGTGGACTGCTTGAAGGTGCTTCACCCCAAGAGTTATTGGCGGGCTGGTTACGTGGTGCTGGTCTGGAGGGTGCCGGTTGTGGTTGATAGCTCATTTGCTGTTGGTTTTGCCCTTTCAGTTGAAAGCGCTTGAGCATGTTAAGCAGTTCTGCAGCCTGACTTGATAATTCCTCGGCGGCAGCGGCACTCTCTTCTGCTGTGGCGGTGTTCTGTTGGATTGCCTGGTCAATCTGACCCAAACCTTCGTTGATCTGACCGATCCCGGAAGCCTGCTCGCTTGAAGCAGCGGCGATCTCTTCTGCCAGATCGGAAACTTTGGATATGCTGCCATGGATATTTTCCAGGGACTCTGCCGTCTGGTTGGCAATTTGTGAGCCGTTGCTGGTTTTTTCGACCGACCCTTCAATCAATTCAGCAGTTTCACTGGCAGCTTTAGCACTGCGCGCCGCCAGATTTCGCACCTCCTCAGCAACCACCGCAAACCCTTTGCCATGTTGCCCGGCTCGAGCCGCTTCAACGGCAGCGTTAAGTGCCAGCAGGTTCGTTTGAAAAGCGATTTCATCGATGACTTTGATGATTTTATTGATGCTTTGCCCTGCTTCGCTGATCTCACCCATGGCAGAGATCATTTGTCCCATCCTCGCCTTACCCTCTTCTGTCGCTTGTTTGGCCTCTCTCGAAAGAATGTTGACTTGACTGGCATTGTCGGCATTATGCTTGGTTTGTCCAGAAAGTTCGCTCAAAGAGGCAGAAATTTCTTCTAGCGATGCGGCTGACTCGGTGGCACTTTGTGACAGTGACTGAGAAAAATCGCTGACGCTGGTGCTGTTTGCTGATATCTGCTGCCCGGCATTCTGGATTGATCTCATCACCGCGTTTAAATCTTTTTCAAGTTTATTGAAGGCACTGCGTATTTCGTCCTGACTATCTCGTGGCACAAGGTTCATATTCAAATTGCCATCGGCCAGTTTTTGTAGTGAACCAATCACCTCATGCTGCATATTGTCGGCAAATTTATCCATAGTCTGCGCCAACTGACCGACTTCATCGGTTTGATCCAAGTTGAGACGACCGGAGAGGTGTCCTTTGTTGATGTCTTCTAACATTTCAACAGCCTGTTTCATCGGTTTTGCAATAGAACGTGCCAGGAAAAAAATCAGGGTAAAAGATAAGAGTATTAATGCCAGCAAAATACCAAATACTGTATAAAACACGTTGTTGAGTTTGACCTGCAGGTCATCAATATAAATTCCACTGCCGATGATCCAATTCCAGCCGGGATGTTTTTTGACATAGGATAACTTTGGCTGTGGATTATCCTTGCCAGGTTTCGGCCATTGATAAGTGACAAACCCGGATCCATTAGATTTGGTTGCTTTGACAAATTCAACAAAAAGATGCAGACCATCAGGATCCTTAACCCCTGATAAATCTTTACCATCAAGTGCCGGTTTGATTGGATGCATAATCATTTTAGGCTGCGTATCATTGATCCAGAAGTAGGTGTTTCCTGCATAGCGAAGGTCTCTGATCGCAGACATAGCGTGCATCTGAGCTTCGCTGTCCGACATATCTTCGCCAACCATTTTACTGTAATGATCGATGATCCCATAGGCGGTATCGACAGCGGTGACAAGCTGTTTTTTGCTATCTGTATAAATCTGGTTGCGATAGTTGTTGTACATCCAGATCAGACAGAGGGTGAAGATCAATATGACCAGGCTGGTGACCAGGTAGATTTTTTTACTGATACTGAGATTTTTGAGGCGCATAGGGATTCCTTATCTATGGTTCAAAGTGACAATTATTAGCTACATAGCTAGAATTGTTTTTTTATATGAAATGTGAGCCCAGAAGTTTTCAGTGAATACATCGCATTTTATATTAATCTGCCCTTATTGTCAACCGATAATTATAGTTTAATAATGTGATAAGGCAAAAAAAGAGCCTCTGAATTTTTCCAGAGGCTCTCAAGAAAAGAATTTTTAAATAGTTTTTATTCGACGGTGACGTCGGCATTTTCCATGATCAGGTCGTATTTATAACCGTAGCCAAAATCTTTATCAAGAGTCAATACCCCACTGGCAACGACAGTATCGCCAACACTAACCTGAACACTGCTGGTAACTGTAAGATCGTGCGTTCCAGCGGCCTGATCACCACTCCCGTCCTGGAGATGAATCCAGGTGGTGCCCATGATTTGTGGGCTGAATTTGACAACTTTGCCGCGTAGTGTGACCGCTTTTCCAGAAAGATCTGTTTTGCCTGCATAAATTTCACTAATCGTCAGTCCGCCAGCAGCTTTTTGTATATTTGCGAGGTCAACTTCTGGTGGAGCAACGTTTCCACTGATGGGTGGGTGTCCCTCAGGCATCTGCATGTCGGCAGGGTTGCCAGTTGAAGCTCCCATCATGCCCATACCTGATCCTTCCATGGAAGGGTTGCTGGCGTTTAGAACTGATTCGACAAAGTAGACAATATCAAAGTCACGATTCATGCTCTGACTGTGATAGTTATGCATTGCCATTCCTTCTGGAACCATCACCTCATCACCAACCTTGACAGCAAACTCAGGAGCAGCAGCCCAGATTTTCTTGGTTCCATCATCGACATAAACGTAGGTATAGCCTGCGGCGTTAATGGTTTCAACAACCGTTCCTGATATAGCACCAGGAGTTTCTGCCGGATCCGGCGCAGGAGCTGCTGTAGCGGCGGGTTCAGGTTGTGCAGCTGGAGTTGGGGCTGGAGCTTCCGTTTTAGTCGTTGGTTGAGCGGGCTCGTTCTGACTGCAGGCACTGAGGGGAAAGATTATCGCTGCCGTGGCGATAAGAATTAACAGTTTTTTCACTTTGTCCTCCAATATTTTGGATTTAATAGGATGAATTTTGAGAAAAATAGCATGGCTATCGAAATTCAGACAAGTAGATTGCGATACTATTAGCATTTCTGCGGGAATGCACAGGTTGTCCCCGCACAGATGTGACATGTTTTATACGAATTGTCTGGTTATTTACGGAGTGACAACCCGGGTCGCCTGACATTGCACCTCGACCATTTCGTACATGTTGGTCACGCGTCCGACCTGTAATTGTTCTTTTTTCTGATAAAAATCAAGACACAATCCACAACTGGCGATATCAACACCACGGGATTCAAGGGTTTTAAGGGCATCGAGAACAGCAGACCCTTTGGTGGTGAGATCGATCCCACTATTGACGAACAGGATCATGTCAGGAAGTGGATCCATCTCAAGGAGCGTGGTGAGGAAATTTATCATCAACACGCGACCAAATTCGTCATCTCCATCACCCATCCGATCACTACCGCAGTAGATAACCGTTTTTCCAGTAGTGGCTGTCACGGGTGCTGTTTGCGTCTGTGGCGCAGATCCTTCCTTTCCCTCAGTAGGGGTCAAGGTCAAGAGGAAGCAGGTGCCATCTTGTTTCGCAGCGGCCTGATAACCCATTTTTGTCGCCAGGCGGGAGACATTATCTCGTCCTGCCTGATCACCGACCAGAACTTCCAGTGATTGGCCAGGGTTGGCCAGGATCTGTTTGCGAGTTTCAATGACAGGGTAGGGACATTGGTGTTGGCTATAATCAAGTTTTATCATGGTCTTTTCTCCTGAAATATGAATATACTATAATCTGAACCTCTTGCAAAAGTCGTCATTCCTGTGAAAACAGGGATTCTGTTTTGACGAACCCAAGAAACCTCCAGGTTCCCGCCTGCGCGGGAATGACGGTCACTGGACTTTAAAGATAAAGAGTTTTACACGAGCCTCATCCGTAAGACTATAATTAATCGGTTCTATCCACCAAACAAAGGTGGATGTGACATAGTCTGACATTGTTGTGATGGATAATAGCTCCACAAGGAGGTATATCCATGAATCTAAATCAGTTTCGCGATAGGTTTCCCGATGAAGGCG
>JAKIUD010000109.1 GCA_021647765.1 Desulfuromusa sp.
GCCTATTTTTGCAACAACAACAGGGCTCAGCTAACCCAGAGCCATTTGCTCGACAATTTTCTTGTGGGCTGTGCCACTATATGAAATATCCAGGGAACAGCTCTTTGGTCTTGCTTTTTAGATTGCTTTTCGATATTGTTCCAAGGTTTTTCTCAGTGTGCTTACGGGTAAACTGTAGAGGACTTCGGAGGAGTGGCCGAGTGGCTTAAGGCGGCGGTCTTGAAAACCGTTGAACGAAAGTTCCGTGGGTTCAAATCCTACCTCCTCCGCCATTTTTAATTGTAATAGTTGTTGATTACGGAGAAGTGACCGAGAGGCCGATGGTGCTCGCCTGCTAAGCGAGTGTAGTGTATGCTACCCGGGGTTCGAATCCCCGCTTCTCCGCCAGTTTAATATGTTAGAGTTCAAAAGGGATTGACAAATTTCTGAATTTAAGCGATAAAACTCGTCTTTATGCGCCGCTAGCTCAGCTGGATAGAGCGTCTGACTACGGATCAGAAGGCCGGGAGTTCGAATCTTCCGCGGCGCGCCAATAAAAAATTAGGGTCTATGGCACATTTCGCCGTAGACCTTTTTTATTTATTTTGTCCGGGGCTTGATCCTCCAGCGGCCACTCCTATCCTGACTGGTTCCAATTGGCTAGATCATGCAAGGCCTTGAACAAACTGACTGAAAGATATGCTAAGGTGGAGGAAAGCGAGCGACTACGTTATTTGAGTGAGAATCGTCGTAAACTCCTCGACAACGCTTCTTCCATCATCAATGTGAATTATCAGGAAAATCCCAAATACAAATTGACCGTTGACGCCCTGACATAGGTGCCCGCAAATTAAGTTTTAATCCCCCTCATCAATTTTGGAAATGCTATGAAAAAAACGTTTAAAATGACCCACCCAAAAATCAAAGTTCCTAGGCTCGTTGAAGCCATCAAATATGAAGTTAAAAAATATATAAGAAGAGAACGTCGAAAGACTCTACCCCCTGATGTAGATTTTTGGGATTTTGACTGCCGGTTCGGTGTTGATGAAGTGAGTAGCGATGTTATTCATCTCTCTGAAATTAATAAGTTCATTTCTCAGGCCGAAGAAAAACAGCTCGGATCTTTTTATTTGGAAATTCTGGTTAAACCGGGTCATCGAAGTAAAAAACCCAAAGAAAATCAGCAAGTAAATGTGGAAGATTCAGTAATTCAGAATAAAGAGGGAGAAGAATAGAAAGCGAGGGGTTGTTTGTCGCAGAACAGCCTTGATTGTTTAACGAAATTGCAATTTTGATAGGAGCATATCAGTGACCAATAATGATGTTTTGCGCCGTATCCGTTTTATTTTCGATTTTAACGATTTAAAAATGATTGCCCTGTTTGGCCTGACGGGGCATCAGGTGACGCGGGAACAGATCAGCGACTGGTTAAAAAAGGATGATGATCCAGCGTATCAGGGATGCCGCGACACGCAACTGGCGATTTTCCTGAATGGTTTAATTATCGATAAACGTGGCAAAAATAAGGATCCACAACCCGAACCAGAGCAGCGTTTGAATAACAACAGCATCTTCAGAAAATTGAAAATCGCATTAAACCTGCAAGCCGAAGATATATTGGAGATTCTGGCTCTAGTTCATGTGCAGATAAGCAAGCACGAACTCAGTGCGTTTTTCCGTCGACCAGGACATAAACACTATCGTGATTGCAATGATCAGATCTTTCGTAATTTTCTAAAAGGTGTCCAGCTCAAATATCGCGGTGATACCCCGGAGCCGATTTCTGTGGAGGTTCTATCAGGTTAAGTTTTATGAAAATGGGGGCAGGGGATCGTATGGAGATTAAAAGGCAAATTGATTTTAAAGGCCTGAAAGCTAAAGAAAGGTTATCTTTTAGCTGAGAGAAGGTAAGTAACTGTTTTTTTAGCACTGGTGGCACGTCCACAATATTAAAGGGCTATAGCTAAAAAACTATAGTCCTTTAATGTTGTGACCAACGTTATTTGGCAGCAAGATGCTTGACAAGATCTAGTACCCGATTTGAATAGCCCCATTCATTGTCGTACCAAGACAGAACCTTGATCATGTTGCCACCAATGACAGTGGTGGAGAGTGCGTCAACAATGGAAGAAGCGGGGTTACCGTTGAAATCTCTGGAGACTAATGGTAGTTCGCAGACTTCCAGTATCCCCTTTAGGGAGCCCTGCTCCGCGTGTTTGAATGCGGCATTGACCTCATTGATCGAAGCGGTTCTCTTGGTTTCTATCACCAAGTCGACGACCGAAACGTTAGGAGTTGGGACGCGAATCGCCATACCGTCCAGCTTCCCTTTCAACTGCGGAAGGACAAGAGAAACAGCCTTTGCAGCACCGGTACTGGTAGGGATCAGTGAAAGGCCTGCAGCTCTGGCTCGCCGCAAGTCATTATGTGGCAAGTCCAGAATTTTTTGGTCATTTGTGTAGGAGTGGATTGTGGTCATCAACCCCTTTACGATACCGAACTGCTCCATCAATACCTTGGCGACCGGAGCCAGACAATTCGTGGTACAGGACGCATTTGAAAGGATATGATGTTTGGACGGATCATATTCCTGTTCGTTGACACCCATGCAGATAGTTAAATCAACACCCTTGCCTGGAGCACTGATAACAACTTTTCTGGCACCCGCTTGAAGGTGTTTTTGTGCCTCTTCCCGGCTGGTAAAAAAACCGGTTGATTCGATGACGATATCCACCTCAAGTTCTTTCCAGGGTAGAGCTTCCGGGTCACGCTCTTTGAATACCCGAACTGGTTTGTCATTGACCGACAAAGTTTCGCCTTCGGTGGTCACTGTTCCGTCGAAGGAGCCATGAACCGAATCATACTTCAGTAGATGCGCCAGGGTTGCGGCATTGGTCAGGTCATTTATTGCAATAATTTCTACTTCAGAACAATTTTGTGCAGCTCGGAATATATTTCGCCCGATCCGACCAAATCCATTAATTGCGACTTTTGTTGCCATGTTAAAAAATCTCCTTGAGGTTATGATTTAAATCTGAATCGGACTGAACTTGTCCACTTCCTTCAGCACCATTTATACTTTGCATGGGAGAAGTTTTTACTCCGATCCGAGTTGATGTACCTTTAGCAGGTTGGTTGTCCCGAGTGTCGATATCGGGCTGCCCATGGTGATGACAACCACATCACCTTTTTGCAGAACTCCCGCTTCGAGAACTCTCTTCTCAACCCACTTTATCTGGGATTCAGTATCTCTTTGACTGTCTACCAGTAATGATTGAACGCCCGAGAGAAGAGCCAGTTGCCTACGTACCGTCAGGGAAGGGGTGACGGCATAGATGGGGACAGCCGGGCGATATTTGGCAACCAGTGCGGCAGTGTTGCCTGTTTGGGTAAAGGCGAGAATTGCTTTGGCTCCAACCTGGATACAAATTTGGGAGGCAGCGTGCCCAATCGACTCAGATAAATTGAAAAATCCTTTATTATCTCCTGCTGGAGAAATGTTTTTGTCTCTCAGGGTAGAATTCGCCTCTATATCCTTTGCAATCCTATCCATCAGCAAAACAGCTTCAACAGGATATTGCCCGGAAGCCGTTTCTGCTGAAAGCATAATTGCGTCAGTGCCATCAAGAATGGCATTGGCAACATCGGAGGTCTCTGCACGGGTTGGACGAGGATTGTTAATCATGCTTTCTAGCATCTGGGTGGCTGTAATGACGGGTTTGCCGGCAAGATTACATTTGCGAATGATATCTTTTTGGATCAAGGGGACTTTTTCCGGTTGAATCTCCACACCTAGATCACCGCGAGCGACCATGATTCCATCTGAGACTTTAAGAATGGCATCGAAGTTATTAACTGCTTCCGGCTTTTCTATTTTGGAAATGACCTTGAGCTGCGATTCGTTTTGCTTCAGCAGTGCCTGGAGTTCAAGTACCTCAGTAGAACGGCGGACAAAAGACAATGCCAGATAGTCAATTTTTTGGTCGATGCAAAAATGTAAATCCTGCCGATCCTTTTCGGTTAGAGAGGGTGCTGAGATATCCACCCCTGGCAAGTTAATCCCCTTGCGATCCTTCAGTAGTCCACCGTAACGGACTTTGCAGCGCACGTCAGAATTGTCCACATCTAAAACTTCCAGTTCCATCAACCCATCATCAAGCAGTATCTGATCTCCAGGGTGTACGTCTTGCGGCAGTTCTTTGTAGGTCGTAGAAATTAGACCGTTTTCACCCAAGATGTCGCGAGAAGTAATTGTCACCTCGGTTCCAGCGGTAAGCTTCATGGAGCCATTCCTGAACATATTAACCCTGATTTTAGGCCCTTGAAGATCGCCCATAATGGCTACGGCGTTGAGTCGTTGCCTGGAAAGCTCACGGATTCGCTTGATCAAGATCGCCTTGTCCTGCAGATTTCCATGGGAAAAGTTCAGGCGAAAAACTGAAACCCCAGCTTCTAACAAGGCCGACAATATCTCTTCCTCTGCTGAAGCGGGTCCAACGGTCGCAACTATTTTTGTGTGTCTGAACATTGATTTATGACCTTATCTCAAAAATTTCGATGAAAAACTTGACAGCTGTCCAGGAGGCTGTCCGACAATGAATGTCCGGCTGAAAACCCAGCTGTCTGGCTCATATGTCAGCTCCTTTTCAGCCCATAGCTATGGCTATGGGTTCACAAACGAGCTAAATCTGAGCGCAAACTTCTGGGCTTTCGCTTTGGCTCTTATTCTCGGACAGGCTCCTAAAGAAGCCATTGAGTTGACCTGTTAACTGCATCCTTAAATCTTTCACGTTGTTTGCGAGTATCCTTTTGAGGGAGATAGCGCCGAACCGAAACGGGCATCGGGAGGTGTTCATTACGGTTTCCGGAAGCAAGCTGAGCCGTTCCAAATGCGGTTAATTCGGTGGACGACTGTACGGCAACCTGTCGATTCAAGGCGTCAGCTAAGAATTGACAAAAATAGGGATTTGATGCCAGTCCTCCATCAATGGAAATTTCCTCTGTAATGGTGGTGAGTTGATTCATGCTAGCAATCACTTCAGCCGCTCGGAATGCGATACCTTCAAGAATAGATTGAATTAAATCCAACGGTTGAGTATCCAATGAGAGCCCAATCCATAGTCCTCCGGCTGTTCTATCCCAGTGCGGGCAACCCAGCCCTGATAAAGCTGGAACGAAAACCAAATCCCTTTCAATGGCACCGGGAGCCTGGAATTGATGGATCTGCTCAAAAGTTTTAAACAAACCTAGTTTTTTTGCCCAATTGATAGCTGAGCCTGCGGAATATACGCCGCCATCTAAAGCGTATACGGGTTTTTCTCCTTCAAGCTGCCATGCCACAGTTGGTAATAGTCCTTGCTTGGCTGATTGCTGGGGCGTATCTCCAGTAAGGACCAGCGCAAATGCCCCCGTGCCAAAAGTTATTTTAGCGTCGCCGGGTTTGTTGCAACCGTGTCCATACAGGGCTGCTTGCTGATCAACAATGCTAGCCGTAACTGGAATAGATCGACCATTTGAGAAAACTGAACCGAAGTCGCCCGTGGTGGAAACAATTTGAGGGAG
The DNA here is from genome assembly GCA_021647765.1 of Desulfuromusa sp. Classification (GTDB taxonomy): domain Bacteria; phylum Desulfobacterota; class Desulfuromonadia; order Desulfuromonadales; family Geopsychrobacteraceae; genus Desulfuromusa. The sequence continues at coordinate 5,542 of JAKIUD010000109.1, forward strand.
TGCTTTGATTGGCACACCAAAGAGATCACATAATTCCTCATCCCATTGCCCCGTTTGCAAATTCATGAGAGATGTTCTGGATGCCGTACTGATATCTGTTATAAATTGACCGGTGAGGCGATCAAGAAAGAAAGCATCAGTTGTTCCCAGGCGCAGTTTTCCACGCTGAAGCAACTCTTTGGCTGCAGGAATATTATTTATGATCCACGCAAGTTTGGTGGCAGAAAAGTAAGAATCTAAAGGGAGTCCCGCTTTCTTCAATACTCGTTGCTGAGCCTGTTCTGACTTGAGCTTGTCAATAATATTATGGGTGCGATTGTCCTGCCAGACGATAACTGGAGATATCGCATGTTTTGAATCTGCATCCCAGGCAACACAACTCTCCCCTTGATTGTCCATGCCAACTGCACGGATATCATCATTACAACTGTCCATGCATAGTTGAATATTCTGCAGTAATTCTTCAGGGTCATGTTCTACCCAGCCTGGCTCTGGATAAAATTGCTGGTGCTCAAGAGTTTTTACTATTTTTCTGGAACCCGAATCTTCAACTAATAATGCCCGGGTACTGGTTGTTCCTTGGTCAATTGCAAGTATTGCCATCAGATTTTCCTGGAGGTCTTAATCTTAATAGGTTGGTTATCTTTTCCTGCCGATGTACTTAAACATAAACATCTGCCTGCTGTGATTTAAATAATATCATACTCAGAATCATTTAGAACTTATCCGCGATCACAGGTAGCTTGTTCGCTAAATCCTGAATAATCCATTGAGCCGTTATTTGCCCCTGCTGCCAGCATTGACCTGCCACATTGACGGGTTGTGGAAGATTGTCGGCGGTGTAGTAGAGCGGGACGGCTGTAGAATGATCGTCATTGGGGTGGTATTG
>JAKIUD010000110.1 GCA_021647765.1 Desulfuromusa sp.
GTGGCAGGGAGTTTGCGCCATCACAGAGAGCACGATCAGGATCTTCATGAACCTCCCAGAACAAGCCATCAATACCAGTTGCTGCTGCCGCTCGTGACAAAGCACCAACATACTCCCGCTGCCCCGAAGAAGAGCCTCCGGCTCCACCCGGTAACTGCACCGAATGGGTCGCATCAAAAACCACCGGATAGCCCATCTCGCGCATAATCACCAGTGAACGCATATCAACAACCAGGTTATTGTAACCGAAAGAGACACCCCGCTCGGTCAATAGAATTTTTTCATTTCCAGTTGAGGCAATTTTTTTAACCCCATGCTCAATATCCCAAGGAGCCAGAAACTGCCCTTTTTTCAGATTGATTGGCTTGCCAGTTCTACCAGCAGCCACTAATAAATCTGTCTGCCGACTTAAAAAAGCGGGAATTTGCAGAATATCCAGAACCTCTGCCGCTGCGGCAACCTGGATGATATCGTGATCGTCGGAGATAATCGGCAATTCAAACTCTTGATTCACCCGTTCCAGAACTCGCAACCCTCGCTCCACCCCAAGCCCACGAAAAGAGGTGACAGAAGTCCGGTTAGCCTTATCGTAGGAAGCCTTAAATATCAACTCACACCCCAAGCTGTGAGTGATTTCCTTTAACCCCTCAGCTATCCGCAAAGTCAGACTTTCATCTTCAATAGCACAGGGTCCGGCAATCAGAACTAATTGTTTGGAGCCACCAAAACAAACCGGATCAACATTGACTTGTCTCATTTATTTTCCTCGTGCTGCTTCTGGCAAGCACCGACAAAAGATTCAAACAAAGGGTGCGGCTCCATTGGCCGAGACTTAAATTCGGGATGAAACTGACACCCAAGAAACCAGGGATGGTCAGCCAACTCTGCTATTTCAACCAGATTTAATTCAGGATTAATTCCGGAGAAAATCAACCCTCCAGCTTTTAATTTATCCAGATATTCATTATTAAACTCAAAACGATGACGATGACGCTCGGTCAGATGGTCTTTTCCGTAAATCCTCCGCGCCAGAGTCCCCTCTGCCAGATCACAGGGATACGCACCTAAACGCATAGTCCCACCCTTCCCTTTAACCTTTTTTTGACCTTCCATAATATGGATAACTGGATTAGCTGCGGTTTCATGAAATTCAGAGGAGTGGGCATCCTCAAGGTTGCAGATATTACGAGAGAATTCAACGACCGCCATCTGCAGCCCCAGACAAATCCCGAAAAATGGAATTTTATTTTCACGGGCATAACGTATCGCTGCGATCTTCCCCTCACTCCCGCGCTCACCAAAACCACCGGGAACCAGGATGCCATCGACATCAGCAAAATTATCGTTGATGCCGTGGCGTTCCAAAGCTTCAGAATCAACATATTTCAAATTGACCCGACAATTATTGGCAATTCCACCATGGGTCAGAGCTTCGGCTAATGATTTATAGCTCTCGGTCAAACCAACATATTTACCCACAACAGCAATCACTGTTTCTTTCTCTGGTTGTTTTACCCGCTCGACTACCCGCTCCCAGGCGGACAAATCAGGAGCCTTGGTCCAGATATTGAGGTAATCAACAATTCGCTCGTCCAACCCCTGAGCATAAAAAGCGGTCGGCACTTCATAAATAGTCTCAACATCGCGAGCCGTGATGACTGCTTCCTCTGGCACATTGCAGAACAGCGCAATTTTTTCCTTCATGTTACGTGGAATTTCACGATCACAACGACACAACAGAATATCCGGCTGGATGCCGATCTCACGCAGATCCTTAACACTATGTTGAGTTGGCTTGGTTTTCAGTTCTCCTGCGGTCGCTATATAGGGAACCAGAGTCAGATGAATATAGAGGACATTTTCACGCCCGCGGTCAGCACGAAACTGGCGAATTGCCTCAAGAAAAGGTAAAGATTCAATATCTCCAACAGTACCACCAACCTCAACTATAGCGATATCAACACCCTTGGCATTGTCTAGAATCTTCTGCTTAATCTCATTGGTAATATGGGGGATAACCTGAACCGTGCCACCTAGATAATCCCCACGTCGCTCCTTGCGAATAACTGAATCGTAAACCTGCCCCGTAGTAAAATTTGATTTTCTGGATAGTTTAGCCGAAGTGAAGCGCTCATAGTGACCAAGATCAAGATCGGTTTCTGCACCATCCTCAGTAACAAAAACTTCACCATGCTGGAATGGGCTCATGGTTCCAGGATCAACATTGATATATGGATCCATTTTTTGCATCGAAACCTTTAGACCACGGGCTTCCATCAGCGCACCAATCGAGGCCGCAGCCAACCCCTTGCCAAGAGAAGAAACCACTCCGCCAGTTACAAAGAGAAACTTCGTTTTCATTGATTCATTCCATCCTTCATAAAAACTAATACCTGTTACAGTATTGAATAGACAACATCATCTCTACAAAGGTCGATTCTACACAGAAACAGAAGGGAAAGAAACCCTGTTCATGCAAAAAACCTTCCATATTTAAAAAAACAAGTAACAGCTCGTTTTAATTATTAATTTCCTGCAGATATGAGATGGGAAACACGCTCGAGATCTGCTGGGGTATCTACTCCATGACAACTAAACTCAGTCTCTGCCACATAGAGCTTGATTCCCCGTTCAAGAGCGCGCAACTGTTCCAGATTCTCCAATTCTTCCAGTGGTGTTTTCGGCCAGGAGGGATATTCCAGTAAAAGTTCCCGGCGGTAAACATAAAGACCAATATGTCGCAATAAACCCAACTGTGGCAATGCCGCAACGATTTGGGCAGAACTCAAATCACGCGGACAGGGGATCGGAGCACGGGAAAAATAGAGAGCCAAACCCGATTGATCCTTAACCACTTTAACCACATTGGGATTGTAAAAATCATCAATCTGATCAATCTGACTCGCAAGCGTCCCCATTTGCAGCTGTCGATTTTCCAACAGCGGAATTATTGCCTGATCAACCATTCTTGGATCAATCAGTGGCTCATCTCCCTGAACATTGACAATCAACTCTGAATCAATTTGCTCAGCAACTTCAGCTAGGCGATCAGTTCCTGTTGGATGATCAGCTCGGGTCAATACCACCTCACCACCAAAGCCCTCAACCGCTGTCACAATACGCGGGTCATCCGTTGCAACAATAACTCGATCGACCATTTTTGCTTTGGTAACACGCCGGCAGACCTGTTGAATCATTGGCAATCCGTTAATCAACGCCAGAGGTTTACCAGGAAAACGCGTTGAGCCATAGCGGGCAGGAATAATCGCCGTAACCTTCTTCATAACTAAACCTTTCATAAATAGACAGAATAAATATTTCCAATTTGCGGCATAGAAAATCCTGAATGAGATTTTTCTATATACATTCAGAACCTCTTGCAAAAGTCGTTATCCTCGTAAAAACGGGGATCCAGTTTCTTGATGAATCTAGGAAACCTCTGGATTCCCGCCTATGCGGGAATGACGGTCACTGGGCTTTAAAGGATTTTGCAAGAACCTCATTCAATGTAGAGTATAACGTGTTAGCAACTTAAAACAGACCAGATGAAAAAATGGGAGAACCAATCAGGAGGATTTGCGTGTTACGACGAGGATAACCAGGAAAAATCCACTCAACCCCAGACAGACATAAGCAAAAATATCACCAAATCGAGTATATAAAGTTGCCTCAGCCCCCAACCCAACCGACCCACTTAATTGCAGTGACTTAAAAATTGGACTAGCCAAAGTGACTCTTCCGGCAGGGGAAATAAGTGCAGATATTCCAGTATTTGCGGCTCGGGCAATCCAGATACGGTTTTCAATAGCTCTAAAACGGGTCATCGCCAGAAGCTGATATGGAGCAGAAGAACGTCCAAACCAGGCATCATTGGTTAAATTAACCAGCAAGCTGCTCCCCCGACGGACATATTCTCGGGCTAACTGCGGAAAAATTGCTTCATAACAGATCAGCACGCCGAGGTCATAGCCATTCAGTGGCAATGGTCTAACCTCACCCGGGGAAAAATCTCCCACCCCGACAACCAGCTTATCAATAAAAGCCAAAAGTCTTCCCAACGGGACATATTCACCAAAAGGAACCAGATGAATTTTATCAGAACGCCCCAGAGTCTCTCCCGTTGAAGAAAAAAGATAGGCACTGTTATAATATTGATATTCACCCGAAGACAACTGCCGATAGGCCGGACTACCAACAAGAAGAGGGGTTTTAAACTGCTTGGGCAATTGTCTGACCTGCCGCGCAAGTTCGGATTGATCCTGAAGAAAAAAAGGGGTTGCCGCCTCTGGCCAGATAACTAAATCGGGTTGGCCTTGGAGCGCCTCCATTGACAATCTCTGGTAACGATCAATGCTGGACTGGCGGTTTTCAGGAGCCCATTTCTGTGCCTGATCAATATTTCCCTGAATCAGTGCAATCCGCAATTGCTCTGAGCGTTGTTCCAGGGGCTGAGACTCTCTCCAGACACCATAACCAAAGTGGCTGATTGAGATCAGAATAGTTGCAGCCACCCCCAACCATGTCAACCGACTTTTTGGCGCTGCAATCACTCCGGCGATAGCGCAATTGACCACGACCAGCATCAAGCTGACCCCATAAACCCCGGTCACATCGGAACTCTGAATCGCCAGAGAAAAATTCTGTTGTGAATAACCGATAATTGCCCAGGGAAAGCCAGTAAACAGCCACCCCCGAAGATACTCAAGTGCGACCCACAGAGGGGGCAAGGTCAGCAGGTATGGAAGTCTTAGAACCGTTTCAAGCCGACAAGATATCCATGTTGCCAAGCCAAAATAGACAGCGAGATAAACAAGCAAAAACAGGTAGGCAAGCAGTGAAAAAAACATATTCAGACCACCGTAAGTGGTCATAACAATATTCAACCAATACAAAACTGACGCAAAAAAAACACCTCCTGCAGTAAAACCAGCGGCAAAAGGGCGATGGCGCATAACCAGTAATAATGGCACCAACGCAATCCAGGCGAGAGGAAATAAATCTGGACGGGGAAATGCAGCAGCAAGCAAAAGACCTGACCCTGCAGCCACGATCAGGGTTCTATCAGGTCTTATCAGGAGCATCAATGCCCACCTTTTTGGGCAGCCGTCGTAGCAAGCGGCGTAATCCTGATCTGGCGGATAGCACGTTGATCCCCCTGTTCAATCAACATGTCAAAATCACCGATCCTGACGTGTTCACCAACAGCCGGAACCCTGCCATACTGCTCGACAATATAACCACCTACTGTATCAAACTTTTCCCGAGCCACTTCGATATTAAAATATTCTTCAAATTCTTCTATACTTAAACGGCCGTCAACCAGTAAAGTCCCATCCGACTGCTCAACCAGCCACTCTTCTTCAAGATCATATTCATCCTGGATTTCACCAACGATCTCCTCGATCAGATCCTCAATCGTAACCAGACCAGATGTTCCACCATATTCATCAATAACGATGGCAATATGGACACAGGTTGTTTGGAATTCCTTGAGTAAAACACTGACTTTTTTCGTCTCTGGAACCAGATAGGGGGGGCGCAAAATTTCCGTAAGGGAAATCGTATCAATAGGGCGACCCCAAAAACGGAGCAGATCTTTGGCGTAAACCAGTCCGATAATATTGTCGATATTGTTTTTATAGACCGGAATCCGGGAATGTCCCGAACTGAGAATGGTCTTAAGAATATTACCAAAAGGAGCTTCAGCATCGACACAGACCATATCTGTCCGCGGAATCATAATTTCACGTAAAATGGTTTCATCCAACTCCAGAATCGACTGGAGCATATCCCCCTCGCCTTCGTCTATAATTCCCTGCTGTTCAGAAGCGTCGATTAATTCCTGCAGTTCTTCTTCACTGTTTGCCTGGGGACGATGGCTCAGTCTGCGTGACAACCGTTTCAGCCAGCCATCAGACTCCTGCGCGTGATCATTATCCACTTTTCTTCTATTCTCCTTTAGGAATTTCGTTGTAATCTCGGGACTATCCCGAATGGCGCTAGTTTAAGCAGTATCGCAGTAAACTTGGGACTGTCCCGACCCATCGGGGGCTGTCCCGAAGTTTACGAGCCATGAAACTGTGGTGGTTCGCACCGCAAATACCTGGGACAGCCCCCATGCGAGGACAGTCCCGTATATGGTCTCCCCCTTAATTGCAAGGTTTTTTTGTCAATGATAACAGGGACAGGATTGCTGCCGTATATCCGGTCTCTTTATGAGAGATTTTATGATCTCTCGGACCTCGATG
>JAKIUD010000111.1 GCA_021647765.1 Desulfuromusa sp.
GCCAGTTGAACACCAGAAAAGAATGCGAACTTCCAATAGTATCGAACGACTGAACAAGGAAATCAAAAGACGAACCAGAGTGGCCACTTTATTTCCAAACGAAGAATCTTTGCTCCGTTTGGTCAGTTCCATACTTGCAGAGATCAGTGACGAATGGGAAACTGGAAAAGTCTATCTCAGCATGGAGACAAAATGAAATCTGTCGCCATTTTACAGAAACAATGTTGCTTTATCAAAGGGGACAGGCGAATTATGCTTCCAAGATAATCATTAATCGAATCAATGGACTCTTTGATATCAAACAAAGGCAAGAGAAAGGGGACAGGCGAATTATGCTTGACTGACCCTCGATCACGCGCTAACTTGTTTTTACATTCAAACCACATATCAATTATGGGAGAATTTTATGCCCCGCAAACCCCGATTAATCGTTGAAGGCGAAGCTGCTGTCTATCATGTGATGTCACGCACCGTTTTGGATGGCTATGTCCTTGGTGATGCAGAAAAAGATCACCTGCTGCAACTTGTGCAGCACTATTCTTCTGTCTATTTTGTTGATGTCATGGGTTTTTGTCTTATGGGCAACCATTTTCACTTGGTTGTCCGGATGAATCCCGGCGAGGAGTATTCTGATATCGAGGTTAAACGGCGTTATTCGATCTACTATCAGGATGATGATCGGAGGGAAGAACCCCTTCCTGGACAAATTGCCTTATTCCGACATAAGTGGGAGCAACTCTCTGAATTTATGAAAGAAATTAAGCAAACCTTTTCCCGTTATTACAATAAACGCCATAATCGTAAAGGATTTTTCTGGAGTGACCGGTTTAAGAGTGTTCTGGTTGAAAACGGAGAAACGTTAATCAATTGCCTCGCCTATGTTGATCTTAATCCAGTTCGTGCCGGACTTGTCGATCGCCCCGATGATTACCGGTGGAGCTCCCTTGGTTACCACTTACAAACAAACAATAAGAAACAATTCCTCTCTTTAGATTTTGGTCTCATCGGTGCCGAAAATCTGAACAAAAAACAGCGGTTAAGCAAATATCGGACATTTGTTTATGAAGTCGGTTCACTCAAAACCGACAAGGGAAAGAACATCGATCCAAAGATTGTTGCCAGTGAAGCGAAAAAGGAATTTTCCCCATCAAACTGTGACCGGTTTTTATCCAGAACTCGCTATTTTACTGACAGCGGTATCATTGGCAGTCGGGAATTTGTCCGGCAATTCTGGGTCAGATTGAAAGCAGAAGATGATAATCCCGATAAACAACCAGTAAGAGTTTCCGGTTTAACCGAGATGTTTTCATTGAAACGGCTGAGTGAATTGTCTTGATATTGTGGGGATATCTAATAAAAACAGTGAATTATGCGCTTACTGGCACGTCGTTGAATCATCGGCGGCTTAAATATCCCCAAGTAAATTATCAACCTGTTTTTTTAGAAGCGGGATATCTTTTGAGATCAAACCCCAGATAATGACATTGTCAACCTGATCATAACCGTGAATCACCAGATTTCTTAAGTTAACAATTCTTCTAGAGTCTGAAATAGCAATATTCTGATCAAGTTTAAGAAGTCGATTAGTGGCCTCGCCGATAATTTCCAGTTCTCTTTCCACTGCTCGTCTTAGAATTTTTTTCTCAAGGTAGCTCTGGAAATCCCGTTTTTCCCCAAGATAATCATTAATCGAATCAATGGACTCTTTGATATCAAACAAATATTTTCTTATTTCACGCTGCATAAAGAAGTTCCCGACTTTCATAAATGCTGTCACGTAAAAATGGGTTAATTATAGAAGCTTCGGTCAATAAATCTATTTTTCTCCGGAATAAACCTTCAAGTTCTTCATGTAGTTTGAAAAAGTTGTCAGTGTAGCGGTCTATGGGGATCTCTTTGAATGAAATCAGTATATCAATATCACTTTTGTCATTAAAGCGATCACTGCACACTGAGCCAAAAAAATACATCGTCTTCACGTCATACTTCATACAAAGACGCTCTATTTCGGGTTTACTTTCAAAAATAAAATTTTGCATTATAGTATCACCTGTTTGTTCTGTCAGTTTTTTAAAAACAGTGGAATCATATCTACACTAATATTTTAGACTTTGCAAGCGGGCGAGGCTGGGATCAGAAGCTCTGTAAAAACCAGAGTGGACATAATCACTGAAATTTCACCGACCTCTATTTTACTGAAAATTTCTTTTGCTCGCTGGTAATAATGGGGATGTCGTTCCAAAAAGTAGATGATAGTGACGGTGTCAAGGGTGTAGCATTGGCTCTCTGGAAGTTGTGAAGGATCTAAGCTTTCCATTGATCTCTTTCATTGTCCAGCTCTTCTGCATAATTATGCCAACTGTCGGAACTGCAGGAATCCAATGCATCTAACGCTGATTGCGGCGACTTGCGGATCATGATGACATTGTTTTCTGCGGTGATTTCGAGTTTGTCTCCTGGATTGATATTTAGTTGACGACGAATTGAAGCCGGGAGAACAATTTGCGATTTACTACTAAGTTTTGCTCGTGACATAAAATAACCTCACTTCTTGCTTTATCTGAGTAAAGTGATGCTCGGTTCGTGTCAATGTATTGGTTCCTGCAAAGTTATGAGTGCAGTCATCCCTTATTTAAATTGGGTGAAGTCTGATCAATGCTGATGGAAAATTAGAATCTTTAACAGCAGATTGACGCAAATAAGCGCAAATAGTTCTGAAAAAACTGCCGCAGATGAACACAGATAAATGCAGATGAAAAAATCTTTTTTGTTAGAGTTCAATCCAAAAGACAGATTCTAAGGTTTGGACTCCATCCGATTTCATCCCGTTATTCCTGTCAAAAACTCAGATTTTTTTTGATTTATCTGTACTTATCAGCGTGAATCTGCGGCTAAAAAATGAAGAATTTCTTTTCTTAAATTAAAGTGGTTGTATATTTTCTTCTTGGCGCTATAATCTTTTAGGCTAATTTTCTTTAATGATTGAGGGAGCTTCTATCAGTGACAATTCATCAGTTGTCGAAATATTATTTGGGATTGTTTGTGGTTCTTATCATGGGAATCGCGGGTATCTATGTCGGAATTTTGCAGAATCTTTATCTCGACTGGATGAATGATCCAAATTATTCCCATGGCTTGCTGGTGCCAGTTATTTCGGGCTACTTTATCTGGCAACAGCGGGAAGAACTGGCAAAGCTAGAGATTAAACCAGCCAACAGTGGTCTTGTCCTAATTGTGTTCGCAATTCTGGTTTTGTTTGCCGGTGTTGCTGCGCAGGAATATTTTTCTAAAAGAGCCTCTTTTGTTCTTCTGTTGGCCGGGATTATCCTGTTTCTCCTCGGTTGGCAATGGTTGAAGTCGTTGGCTTTGCCAATTGGTTTTCTCTTCTTCATGATTCCTCTCCCATACGTTGTTTATGATGCAATGGCATTTCCATTGAAACTTTTTGTCGCTAAATTTTCAGTACTCTCTTTGAAGCTGATGGGGGTGGTTGTCTGGCGTGAAGGGAACATTATTATGTTTCCTCAAACTGTTCTTGAGGTGGCAGATGCCTGTAGTGGTTTGAGGTCATTGATGTCTTTGTTGGCATTGGGGGTGGCGCTGGCTGTTTTTTCACAAAATAAAATATCCCGACGTATTCTGTTGGTTTTGTTGACGATTCCTATTGCGATATTGACCAATATGATCCGGGTGATTGGAACCGGTTTTTTGGCTCAATACTATGGTGCTGCTGTAGCAGAAGGTTTTTTTCACGAATTTGCCGGGATGGGGGTTTTTGTTCTGGCGATGGTGATGTTGTTTGTGTGTAGTGGTGTTTTACGGAAAGTCTGGCCGTAGTTTATAGACAAAATTTGCCGCAAATAAGTGCTGATTTAATTAAAAATAATTATGACCATGGATTCTTTATCCATATATTTGGTCTCATTAGCATTAATCTGCGGCTAGAAAGATTGTGAGTTTTCTATGCATACAATCAAGTCCTGGCGTTTTTATCTTCTCTTTGCCCTTCTCGGTATTGCGGCGTTTTATGTCTACACGCGATCTGAGGCCGATGTGCCGATCAGCAAACCGCTGGCTTCTTTCCCTCAAAAAGCCGGTGATTGGACGATGACTGGGCAAGCCCGTTTTGATGAGCGGGTGCTGGCGGTGTTGCTGCCGACTGATTACCTTTCGCGCTCCTATGAAGATTCGAAAGGCCATCGCCTCTCCATATATATCGGTTTCCATAATGGTGGCCAGAAGAGTGGGCCGATTCATTCTCCTAAGCAGTGTTTACCCGGGAGCGGCTGGAACCGCTTTGAACAGGGCATCAACAAGGTTAGTATTGGGGAACTATCAATTCCTTATGTTCACGCTATTTATCAGAAGGATACTGAAAAACAGTTGTTTCTTTACTGGTTTCAAGTGCGTGATGCAATCCTGACCAATGAGTACGCCTTGAAATTGGCAATGATTAAAAATTCAGTTTTAAGTAACCGCCGTGATTCTGCTTTTATCCGCCTGTCGGTGATGGCAACCGATAACGAAGAGCAGGCCACCCAAATTGGTGAACAGTTTATCCGTGATTTTTATATGGCAATTCAGGAGGCTTTACCCCGTTGATTCTGTGGGTGGTGGTTCAGATACAGAGGAGGCAGGTTTTTAGAAGAAAAAAAGGGGACAGGCGAATTATACTTTTTGCTCTGGTACTAAACCTCATTCTGGCATTCAGTTCTCTGTTTTATGCTGTGATTCTTATCCTCCATTTAGGTTTCTACGGCCTGGCTGGATATGGTTTGCTAAAACCTGAGGCATTGGATTATACAATTGTAAAAATCCCCCTCTATTTCCTGACGGTTAATGCCGCAATTCTGGTTGCCTGGTATAAATATGTTACTGGCAACCGGATGGTGATGTGGACACCGTCCAGTCGGTAAAAGTTAAAGTCAAAATAAGTTTTGTCCACGGAAGGTCCGGAAAAATCCGGAAAGGTCAAAATCAGCCTCTCGCAAAGCACGCGGAGAACGCCAAGAAGTTCAGCACCAAGAACTGTTTTTTGTAAAAAGCATTTGTAGTGTTTAAGGGCTTTCCTCTGCGTTCTTTGCGCCTCGAGTGAGAGTAGCGAACGGGCGAGAGATAGATTTGAATTCAAAAAGGTACCTTGATCTTGACTCTGTTTTCTTCCGTGTATTCTGTGAACAAAAAATCATGAGGGGGGGTACCTAAGTTGTGGCAAAAAGGGAACTGGTTCGAGGCAAGACCCTGCGGTTTATCCCTTCCATCACATCTATCCCTGAAAGAAATTTTGAATCAAGACCCGTCTCTCACAGAGCACGCGGAGTTCGCAGAGAGAATCAAGGGTATGTCTTGAATACTGCCGATTACCCCAAACGTTCGTTTAATTGGCTGACAATATCTCGTTTTTCATGAATAACACCAATAATCACTGGGGTTATACGGTTTTTGGCGATATAGAAAATGTAGTGATACTTGTATTTGCTGACAAATAAATCAGGGAATGTTGTTGAAAAAGTACGTTTTGGTATTTCATTCTTTGCTATGTTCAGAAAAGTATTTTTAAGCCCAATCCGGTATCGTTTAAGCGCTTCTTTCCCCCAATTATTCAGAGTATATCGCGCAATCTCCATCAAGTCATTTTCAGCAGTGGCAGACAGGTTATAAGGTTGCATTATGCGTTGTTTCTTCTAGAACCTCATTGAAAATATCATCAACTGATTTGGATGAGAGCTGTCCGTTATTTGCGGCTTCAATACGTGGTTTTAGAAATTCTTCAAGCCTCTGCAGTGCGATCCGTTCTTCCGAATTTGGCAATGTGCGCTTAAGTACATAATCTTTGATAGATTGACCTTGTAACGCCGCTGCAGCTTTTAATCTTTGATGTTGATCAGTGGTTATTTCAATCGATAGTCGCATGGAGTGAATACCTCAAAAATAATGATTATCTCTTTTCTTCATTCTATACTAAAACAACAAATTGTCAATTTGTTACATTTGTCACAGAAAAAAGGGACAATAGAATTATGCTTATATGTCACTGGCAACTGGGATGGTGATGTGGACACCGTCTAGCCGATTTTAAATAATACTATTTAACAGAGCGTAGCGAAAATCTCGGGGGCTTGCCCCCGTGCTGGATAGTGTAGACTGGGCTTGTCCCAGTCTGTATTATTCAGGACATGGAACTTCAGAGAAATACGCATCATGTTTTTAGGTT
>JAKIUD010000112.1 GCA_021647765.1 Desulfuromusa sp.
AAAGGCTGAAACTCTTTCTGGACAAAATCCAGATCGATGAATTTGATTACAAATTGAGATAAACAAAGTTGAGTGTCCACGATGTTGTGGCACTAAAATGTGTCCACGATGTACTGGCACTCAACAACTATCCTCTCAGGAATCAACAATAGTTATGAACGAGAAACTCCCTTTACTGGTTGACAGTCACGCCCATCTCGATGGTGAAAAATTTGCAAAGGATCTTGATAAAACGGTTGAACGGGCAACGGCTAATGGTATCAGCCATATACTTACCATCGGCTGTGATCTGAAGAGTTCTGCCAAGAGCATTGCTGTCGCAGAAAAATACGAAAATATCTTTGCGGCTGTCGGCGTTCATCCCCACGATGCAACTGAAATAGATGCGGACTCTCTGGCACAGTTACGTTCCATGTTGACCCATCCGAAGGTGGTTGCATTGGGTGAAATCGGTCTCGACTACTACCGTGACCGTTCCCCTCGGGATATTCAACGCAATGCCTTCCGTCAACAGATCCGCCTGGCAAGGGAAGTTGGCAAGCCGATCATAGTCCATGATCGTGATGCTCACGATGAAGTTATACAGATATTAAAGGAAGAAAACGCTGCTGCGACTGGTGGAGTTCTGCACTGTTTCAGCGGCGACCTGAAGATGGCTCAACAATGTCTTGGCCTCGGTTTTTATCTCTCATTTACCGGCACGATCACCTATCCAAAAAATGCCGAAACCAGGGAGATCATCAAAGCCATCCCGATTGATAAAATGTTAGTTGAAACCGACTGCCCCTACCTGTCACCACAAAAATTTCGCGGCAAACGGAACGAACCAGCCTATGTTCGTTATACCGCAGAGAAGCTGGCTGAAGTTAAAGGTCACACCATTGAGGATGTTGCCAGGATAACAAGTCGCAACTGTCATGACCTGTTTGGTTTCGGAAGTGTCGATCAAAGCAGTAAAATTGCCTATCAGATTCGCGACTCCCTCTATCTGAATATTACCAATCGCTGTACTAATAGCTGCATTTTTTGTGCAAAGTTCAACAACTTTGTCGTCAAAGGACATGAGTTAAAACTTGACCATGAACCTTCCGTGGCAGAAGTCAAACAAGTGATTGGTGACCCGACCCGTTACGCAGAGATCGTCTTCTGTGGTTATGGAGAACCGCTCCTGCGCCTCGACCTGATCAAAGAGGTCTCCCTTTGGTTGAAAGATCAGGGAGTACCCGTCAGAATCAACACTGACGGACAAGCCAATCTGGTTCATGGTCGCAATATTCTCCCGGAGCTGTCTGGACTGGTCGATGCAATCTCGATCTCATTGAATGCGGCAGATGCTGAAAATTATCACCATCTCTGTCGATCTACATATGGTGCACAAAAGAGCTATCAAACAGTCAAAGATTTTATCCAGCAGGCCGGTCAGTATATTCCTGAGGTACTCGCCACTGCAGTCACTTATCCAGGCGTTGATATTGCGGCCTGTGAACAGGTCGCGAAGGAGCTTGGGGTGAAATTCCGTGCCCGTGAATACAATGAAGTCGGCTAGAAAAGCTGCTCACTCACTTAAATGCCCTATAAAACAGACGCTAACGTAATTTGGTGGGAGATTTGAAGTCAGATTTAGGGATCGACCTATGCATTCGTTGGTAACTGTCACAAAATGCTATGTTTTAAAAATCTGAGTGCCTGTGTGTATCGAATTACGGGACATCTGAGAATCATTACATGCTTCTCTTCAGAATTTATAGGACAAAGCAATTAATCAGACAGAATACATGTTAGAGAGAACATAAAAAATTTGTCCCATTTTTAAACCTTTCTATCCTAGACTGTTTTTAAGCTGCTTGCAAAAATGACATTTTGGGCTGATTTTCTCAAAAAGCTGATAACTTGAAATCCTATATGAAATAATTTTTAACGGAGGAAATATTGACAACACAACGCATTCTTCCTATTCACATCGGAGGTACTATTGCATCCGCTTCTTCCGAAACCGGTTTTAAACCAAAACTCTCATTTGTAGATTTACTCAGCAGAATAGACAAAGAACTTGTCGGGGATCGTCTTATCGATCAAGCACAATCTCCCTTCGGCCAATGCGGAATTGACAGTGCCAGGATGAAGCTTTCGCACATCCAAAAGGTCGCGGAGACAGTTTGTAGCAACTACGACCAACATGATGCGTTTATTATCACCCATGGGACAGACACCCTTGCCTACACGGCAAGCATGCTTGCTTTTATGCTGCAAGGTATCCAGAAACCAGTCATTGTTACGGGTGCTCAGAAAACCATTGAGGACAAAAACAGTGACGTAGTCGGAAATCTTGAGACTGCTTTGCTTGCAGCATCGACCCAAAATAGCGGTGTCTGGGTGGCATTCAACGGAAAAATCATCAAGGCGGTTAGAGCAATGAAGATAGATATCGGCGTCGATAGTTTAGATGCTTTCACCTCAAACCTCAGGGATGAAATTTCTATTTATGACTTTCAACGTAACGACTATGCTGTCAACAAGGGGCTGCTTGAGGCATTCGATACGGAGGTCTCCGAGGCAGTAGACATCTTTTACTTGTCCCACACAACGAATGCCGTCTGGTTGAAAAACTATCTCGAAAATTCAGACCTCAAAGCACTTATCGTTCTTATCTATGGTATGAGCGGACACCGCGAGGAATTAATGGAAGTTCTTTCATGCTGGGCCAACGACAACGAAGCGGTCGTCATCGCAAAAACACATTCGCCGTATGGTAGCACCGATTTGTCAAAATATGAGCTGGGCGTAAAAGCCTTGAAAATGGGAATTCTGTCATCTCTCGATATAACTCTAGAGAGTCTTTACGCCAAAACCTGCTACCTTATCACCAGGGGTGGAGGGCTTCAGGAATTTCGCCGACAGTTTTACTCAGATTTTTGTGGAGAACTTGATGAGTCCGTTAGTAAAAAATTCAGAGAAAAATCCAACTTTTGGCTCTCTATTTCTTAACCTATCGCTTTTCACTTCGAGCAATAGTTGTTTCGATAAATAGAAGTGCAAACTTGAGTACTTGACTTTGCTTAATTCACATGTTTTCTTTATAGAAACATTGTTTTACCATAATTTTTTTGAGGGGAATAAAAACCAACTCTATCTACCATTGGTTTCCATTATCCTGCTTCAATTAGTGCAGGATATCACTTGAAAAAGGAGGTAACATCATGAAAAGACTGGTTGTACTGATTCTTGCGAGTTTAATGATTTTTATATCTGGGGCGGCTTTTGCTGAAAAGTTATATGTCGGTACGGACACTGCTTTCGTCCCTTTTGAATACAAAGGTAAGGACGGCAAGTACACGGGCTTTGATATTGAACTGTGGGCAGAAATTGCAAAACGTATCGGCGTTGAATATGAACTGAAGCCGATGGATTTCAATGGTCTTATTCCCGGCCTGACAACCGGTAATCTGGACGTTGCCCTGGCGGCGATTTTTATCAAATCTTCCCGGGAAGAGAAAATTGATTTCTCTCACCCCTATTTTAGAGCCGGCCTGAAAGTCATGGTTCTGGCAGACAATATGGATATAAAAGGTCCTGCTGATCTGAAAGGGAAGGTTGTCGCAGTTAAACTCGGAACTGCAACTGTTGAATATGTTGAAACTCTTGGTGCAAAAAAAGTTGTAAAATTCCCAAACATCGACCAAGCCTATCTTGAAGTTGTCACTGGCGGCGCTGATGCCGCAATGCATGATACTCCAAACGTTCTCTATTACATCAAGACTGCTGGCAACGGTAAAGTTAAGGCTGTTGGTCCAGATGTCAAAGCCGCCCAGTACGGGATTGCTTTTCCTCAAGGAAGTCCTTTGAGGGATAAAGTAAATATTGCTCTTCTAAAGATGATGGAAGATGGCGCTTACGCTGATCTCTTCCGCAAATGGTTTAATGCTGATCCTGAATAATTTTGATAAAAACGTAAACTGCCTGCATTGAAACATCAGTTTCAATGCAGGACAACGAAAAGCATGCGCTGCGAACCTCTTCTGCGCGAGTTCTGAGCAGAAGAGGTTCTTCATTTTCATGAGCTTCTCCAGCCAATAGCCTTTACGAACGAGGCAAATTATGGATTTTGAATTTTCAGTTATCACTGAATCTCTTCCAGCCCTGCTTACCGGAGCCAGACTGACCTGGATCATAACTATCCTGGGGATTGTCGGTGGTATGTTCTTCGGTGTTTTAGCTGGTCTGGGTCGCATCGCAGGAACAGAAGCGCTCGGGGAAGAACCACACGGAATCTTCAAGCCGATCAGTGTTGTGATCCGCTACATATCCAGTGGTTACGTTGAAACAATACGTGGAACCCCGATTATTGTTCAGGCAATGTTTCTCTATTTTGCCTTTCCTATGCTGGTCAAGGCGCTCACAGATATTCAACGCTTTCGGATCGAAGCTTTAACTGCTGCGGTTATTACCATTATCTTCAATGCGGGAGCTTATATTGCTGAGATTGTTCGTGGCTCGGTCATCTCGGTGAACAAGGGACTTTTGGAAGCGGGAATGTCTCTAGGCATCAGTCGTTTTCAACTGATCGTTCATATCATCGGTCCAATTGCTTTTCGCAGAATGATCCCTCCGCTCGGCAACCAGTTTATCATCAGCCTCAAAGACACCTCTCTTTTTATTGTTATCGGAGTTGGTGAACTGACCAGGCAAGGCCAGGAAATTATGGCCAGTAATTTTAGAGCACTTGAAATCTGGCTGACTGTGGCCATTATGTATCTGATCATGACAACCGTGCTGGCAATGTCATTACGGCAACTCGAGAAAAAAATGAAAATTTTCTAGATGCGATTGATTCTAAAAGAAAGATGGAAAAAGGATGTCGAGCATCATTGAACTGAAAAATATTTGTAAATCGTTTGGCGACACAGAAGTGTTACACAACATCGATCTTTCTATTCAGGAGGGCGAAGTGATTGTGGTCATTGGACCGTCTGGTTCCGGAAAATCCACTTTGATTCGCTGTATAAATTGTTTGGAAATGATATCGAGCGGTGAGTTGGTTGTTGATGGTATCAGGATCCCCGATGAGAGAGGGAGGACACGCCAAATAAGACTTGAGGTCGGAATGGTTTTTCAGCAATTCAACCTTTTCCCCCACATGACCGCACTTGGAAATGTCGCCTTTGGTCCTTCTAAGGCTAGAAAAATGAATAAGACTAAGGCAGTAGACATTGCCAGAGATCTACTTGCCAAGGTTGGTTTGGCGGAATTTGAAAATAAATTCCCTGGTCAGCTCTCGGGGGGTCAACAGCAACGGGTTGCCATTGCCAGGGCTTTGGCAGTCAACCCTAAAGTTCTGTTGTTTGACGAGCCAACATCAGCTCTAGATCCTGAAATGATAGGCGAAGTCCTGGATGTTATGAAAAATATTGCCAAAGACAGCGGTATGACTATGGTCGTTGTCACTCATGAAATGGGGTTTGCCGCTCAAGTTGGTGACCGTTTGATTTTTATGGACGAAGGGAGAATTGTTGAGGAAGGTAAACCCAGCGAAGTCATGAAAAACCCAAAATCGGAAAGGCTCAAGGACTTTTTAGGGCATGTAAAGCATCACTAAAATTACTCACGAGCTATCGGATCCCTCTAAAAAATACAAGACTAGTTTTTAGATACCCAGTGCATCCTCAAGTGCAGCGTCAGCATGTATAGTAGAGGGGCGTAGAGGAGCGGGATGCTCTTAAATAACTAATTAAAATCATTACTTCGAACCAATTCCTCTCCTCGCTCTACGGCATATCCTATCCCGGTATTTAGAAAACAGCATACTCATCTCGCATACACGTCACCGTTGGTCATTATCAACCGTCCAAAAGTAGTAAAATCCGCAAAACCTCTGACTTTTTAGCCGAAGACCGGCAGTTGTTGGCCACGCCGACCTCAAACAGTCACTCTTTCTTTACGGAGAGGGTTTTTAAAAGATTTTGCCGATCGTCTTCATCGGGAGAAACATACGAGTTCGCCCATTATGGGTGCATAAGATCTCGAAACCGAAATGTTCGTAAAAATCATGTGCCCCTTGGTTGAGGCAATCAACAACGACAGCATATGCCGGCATTTGCGCATTTATGCTCCACAAGAATTCTAAGGCCTTGATTAGTGTTATCTTTCCTAAACCTTGCCCTTTCTGATCCAGATGGACAGC